>NZ_ASSI01000048.1:0-16022 GCF_000466765.1 Burkholderia sp. AU4i
CCCGCCGCGGCCGCGCCGGCTGCATCGAGCAGTTCCGAAAGCACGACGACGAGCGCTGCGCCTGCCCCGGCAGCCGCGCCCGCCGCCAGCAGTTGACCGTCGCGGCCCGGCCGGGCTGCGACCAACCCGCGCCGCCCGCGCGGTTCATTGACGGCAGATGATGAAAAAGACGACCCTGAAATCGGTGTTTCTGACCGGCCTGCTGGTTCTCGTCCCGCTCGCGATCACGCTGTGGGTGCTCGGTCTCATCATCGGCACGATGGACCAGACACTGCTGCTGCTGCCCGAATCGTGGCAACCCGAGCGGATGCTCGGCTTCCACTTGCCGGGGATCGGCGCGGTGCTGACGCTCGCGTTCATCTTCGTCGTCGGGCTGGCCACGCAGAACTTCATCGGCCAGAAGCTCGTCACGTGGTGGAACGCCGTGGTGCGTCACATCCCGGTCGTCGGGCCGATCTACACGAGCGTCAAGCAGGTGTCGGACACGCTGCTGTCGAGCAGCGGCAATGCGTTCCGCAAGGCGCTGCTGATCGAATACCCGCGTCGCGGCTCGTATACGATCGCGTTTCTGACCGGCACGCCGGGCGGCGACGTGCTCAATCATCTGACGGAAGAATACGTGAGCGTCTATATTCCGACGACGCCGAACCCGACGTCGGGCTTCTTCCTGATGCTGCCGAAGAGCGAAGTCATCGAACTCGACATGTCGGTCGATGCCGCGCTCAAGTACATCGTCTCGATGGGCGTGGTGGCGCCCCCGGCGCCGGTTCCGGCGCCTGCGCGCCGCCCCGTCGAGCCGCCGCTGTAAGTAAAGAATCATCGCCCGGGCCGCGCGTTGCGGCGCCCGTTGATCAAACCGAACGAAAGCAAACATCATGTCGATGCGTACTGAATACTGCGGTCTCGTGACCGAACACCTGCTGGGCCAAACCGTGTCGCTGTGCGGCTGGGTGCAGCGCCGCCGCGATCACGGCGGTGTGATCTTCATCGACCTGCGCGATCGTGAAGGCCTCGTGCAGGTGGTGTGCGACCCGGATCGCGCGGAAATGTTCGCGACCGCCGAAGGCGTGCGCAACGAGTTCTGCGTGCAGATCAAGGGCCTCGTGCGCAACCGTCCGGACGGCACGGTCAACGCCGGCCTGAAGAGCGGCAAGATCGAAGTGCTGTGTCACGAACTGAACGTGCTGAACGCGTCGGTCACGCCGCCGTTCCAGCTCGACGACGACAACCTGTCGGAAACGACGCGCCTCACGCACCGCGTGCTCGACCTGCGCCGCCCGCAGATGCAGCACAACCTGCGCCTGCGCTACCGCGTCGCGATCGAAGCGCGCAAGTACCTCGACGAGCAGGGCTTCATCGACATCGAAACGCCGATGCTGACGAAGAGCACGCCGGAAGGCGCGCGCGACTACCTCGTGCCGTCGCGCGTGAACGCGGGCCAGTTCTTTGCGCTGCCGCAGTCGCCGCAGCTGTTCAAGCAGCTGCTGATGGTCGCGAACTTCGACCGTTACTACCAGATCACCAAGTGCTTCCGCGACGAAGACCTCCGTGCCGACCGTCAGCCGGAATTCACGCAGATCGACTGCGAAACGTCGTTCCTCGGCGAGCAGGAAATCCGTGACCTGTTCGAAGACATGATCCGTCACATCTTCAAGACGACGATCGACGTCGAGCTCGACGCGAAATTCCCGGTGATGCCGTACTCGGAAGCGATGGCGCGTTTCGGTTCGGACAAGCCGGACCTGCGCGTGCAGCTCGAATTCACCGAGCTGACCGACGCGATGAAGGACGTCGACTTCAAGGTGTTCAGCACGCCGGCCAACGCGAAGGACGGCCGTGTCGCGGCGCTGCGCGTGCCGAAGGGCGGCGAGCTGTCGCGCGGCGACATCGACGGCTACACCGAATTCGTGCGCATCTACGGCGCGAAGGGCCTCGCATGGATCAAGGTCAACGAGAAGGCGAAGGGCCGTGACGGCCTGCAGAGCCCGATCGTCAAGAACCTGCACGACGCGTCGATCGCGGCGATCCTCGAGCGCACCGGCGCCGAAGACGGCGACATCATCTTCTTCGCGGCCGACCGCGCGAAGGTCGTCAACGACAGCCTCGGCGCGCTGCGCCTGAAGATCGGCCATTCGGAATTCGGCAAGGCGAACGGTCTGGTCCAGGCCGGCTGGAAGCCGCTGTGGGTCGTCGACTTCCCGATGTTCGAATACGACGACGAAGATGCGCGCTACGTCGCTGCGCACCACCCGTTCACGAGCCCGAAGGACGAGCACCTCGAGTACCTCGAGACCGACCCGGGCCGCTGCCTCGCGAAGGCCTACGACATGGTGCTGAACGGCTGGGAAATCGGCGGCGGCTCGGTGCGTATCTATCAGGAGGAAGTGCAGAGCAAGGTGTTCCGTGCGCTGAAGATCGGTGCGGAAGAGGCTCAGCTCAAGTTCGGCTTCCTGCTGGATGCACTGCAGTACGGCGCGCCGCCGCACGGCGGTATCGCGTTCGGTCTCGACCGCATCGTCACGATGATGGCCGGCGCCGATTCGATCCGCGACGTGATCGCGTTCCCGAAGACGCAGCGTGCGCAGGATCTGCTCACGCAGGCACCGAGCCCGGTCGACGAGCGTCAGCTGCGCGAACTGCACATCCGCCTGCGTCAGCCGGAACAGCCGAAGGCGTAACGCGCTTCGCATCCGGTCGTGTGTGCGTTCGCGCGCACACGACGCTCATGAAAAAGGCGCAGCGATGCGCCTTTTTCGTTTTTTGCGGTACAGTCGCAGCACTTGCCGTCCGTTCGGAGCCTGTGCCCGTCGCGCGGCCCCGTGCTGCATGAAACAAAGATGACGAAGCCGCCGAAAATCCCCGAATCCGTTCTTGTCGTGATCTACACGCCCGACCTCGATGTGCTCGTGATCAAGCGTGCCGACCAGCCCGATTTCTGGCAATCGGTGACCGGCTCGAAGGACGCGCTCGACGAGCCGCTCGCGGTCACCGCCGCGCGCGAAGTGGCCGAGGAAACCGGCATCGCGATCGGCACCGCGGATGTGCCGGCCAGCGCGCTCGTCGACTGGCGCCACCGGATCGAGTACACGATCTATCCGCAATACCTGCACCGCTATGCACCGGGCGTCACGCGCAACACCGAGCACTGGTTCGGCCTGTGCGTGCCGCATCGCGTCGACGTGACGCTGTCGCCGCGCGAGCACGTCGACCATGCGTGGCTGCCGTTCCGCGAGGCGGCCGCGCGCTGCTTCTCGCCGTCGAATGCCGAGGCGATCCTGCAATTGCCCGCGCGCGTGGCACTGTCGCGCGCGCCGCACGGCTCGTCCGCATGACGGCGGAAGCCCGCAAGCGCTTCGCGCAATTGCGGCAGATGTTCCTGCAGGAACGCGGTTCCGCGTCGCGGCTGGCCTTTACGTCGGGCAACACCGTGCGGCTGTGCGAGGGCGGCGGCGCATTCTTCCGGGCACTGATCGAGCGGATCGATGCCGCCCGCGAGCAGGTGATGCTCGAAACCTACATCTTCTGCGACGACGCGGCCGGCCGGCCGGTGTCGGACGCGCTGATCCGCGCGGCGCAGCGCGGCGTGCGCGTGCGCGTGATCACCGACGGCATCGGCACCGCGCGCCTGCCGCTGTTCGACACGTGGGTGGCGGCCGGCGTCGAGCACTGCATCTACAACCGTTTCCTGTTCGGCCGCTTCGGTTTCTCGCGCACGCATCGCAAGCTCGCGGTGATCGATCACGCGGTTGCATTCTGCGGCGGCATCAATATCGTCGACGACTACGCGCAGGGCGGCACGACGCTGCCGTTTCCGCGCTGGGATTTCGCTGTCGAGATGGCAGGCCCCGCGGTGTCGGACGTGCGCGCCGCGTTCGAATTGCAGTGGCACCGGATCATGTTCGGCCACAAGCCCTATGCGCAATACGCAGCCGGGCTGCATGGCGGGGAAGCGTTCCCCGACATGTTCCGGCGCTGGATGCGCAGCCATCGCTGGATCAAGGCCGGTGCGCTGCGGGTCGTGACGGAGCCGAGCGTCGCGTTCGTCGCGCGCGACAACGTCGTGAACCGTCGCGCGATCGAGAAGGCGTATCTCGCGGCGATCGGCCAGGCGCGCCAGCGGATCCTGCTGGCCAATCCGTACTTCATGCCTGGCCGCAAGCTGCGCCGAGCGCTGACGGGCGCCGCGCGGCGCGGCGTCGATGTGCGGATCCTGATCGGCCGCAAGGAATTCGCGGCACTCGATACGGCCGTGCCGTTCCTGTATCACGCGCTGCTGCGCGCGGGCGTGCGCGTGGCCGAGTACGACAGGACGATGCTGCACGGCAAGGTGGCCGTGATCGACGACAACTGGGCGACGGTCGGTTCGTCGAATCTGGACGCGCTGAGCCTGATGTTGAACAATGAGGCGAATGTCGTGCTGGTGCGCTACGATGCTGTCACGAACGAACTGCGCGACGCGATCGCGGCCGCGTTCGCCGACGGCCGGGAGATCGACCCCGCGCGCTTCGCCGCGCGTCCGCGCCTCGAGCGGCTGCTGAACTGGCTTGCGTACACCACGTATCGTCTCGTGATGAAGGCGCTGACGGTCGGTGGTTACGACTGACGCAGACTAAGCGTTCGCTTCAAAAATCTGTCCGCACGTTCGTGCGGAAAAGCCGCTCCGGTCCCGCCGGAATCGCGCAAAATAGCGGCTCGGTTAGACACCGGTTTCTAATAATTTCCTTGTTTCGCGAGCGGCCGCACTCAATAATAGTACGGCCGTTCGATTTTATTCGAACCCCCGAACGGTTACAGAAATAGCTATGCGAAAAGGCGAACAGACGCGTGCCGCGATACTTGAAGCTGCTTTGGACCTCGCCAGCCGTGACGGGCTGGAGGGGCTGACGATCGGCCTGCTGGCCGAGCGCATGCAGATGAGCAAGAGCGGCGTGTTCGCGCACTTCGGATCGCGCGAGGACCTGCAGGTCGAGGTCGTCCGCGAGTATCACCATCGTTTCGAAAACGAGGTGTTCTTTCCGAGCCTGCGCGAGCCGCGAGGCTTGCCGCGCCTTCGGGCGATGCTGGCCCGCTGGACGGAGAAGCGCATCCAGGAGGTGACGACCGGATGCATCTACATCAGCGGGGCCGTCGAGTACGACGACCGGCCTGACAGCCCCGTGCGCGAGCAGTTGATCGCGAGCGTGACGGCCTGGCGTGCCGCGATGCTGCGGGCCATTTCGCAGGCGAAGGAAGAAGGCCATCTGCGTGCGGATACCGATCCGGACCTGATGCTCTTCGAGTTGTACAGCTTCACGCTCGGCCTGCATCACGACGCACGTTTCCTGCATTCGCCGGATGCCGTGCGCCTCACGTGGGCCGCGCTGGAAAAGACGATTGTTTCGTATCAGAGCGAGAGCCGTTAGCGGCGCGTGATCCGCCCGCCAGGAGCTCGAGCCGTTTTGCCCACCTTTGGAGAGAGTCATGGGACAGTACGCCGCGCCGCTGCGCGACATGCAATTCGTGTTGCACGAGCTTCTGAACGTCGAAGCCGAAGTCAAGCAAATGCCCAAGCATGCGGACCTCGACGCCGACACGATCAACCAGGTCCTCGAGGAAGCGGGCAAGTTCTGCTCCGAGGTACTGTTCCCGCTGAACCAGGTCGGCGACCGCGAAGGCTGCACGTATGAAGGCGACGGCGTCGTGAAGACCCCGACCGGCTTCAAGGAGGCCTACCAGCAATACGTCGAGGCCGGCTGGCCGGCGCTCGGCTGCGATCCGGACTACGGCGGCCAGGGCCTGCCCGCGTTCGTGAACAACGCGCTCTACGAAATGCTGAACTCGGCGAACCAGGCATGGACGATGTATCCGGGCCTGTCGCACGGCGCGTACGAATGCCTGCACGCGCACGGCGCGCCGGAACTCCAGAAGCAATACCTGCCGAAGCTCGTGTCGGGCGAATGGACGGGCACGATGTGCCTGACCGAGCCGCACTGCGGCACCGACCTCGGCATCCTGCGCACCAAGGCCGAACCGAACGGCGACGGCTCGTACTCGATCAGCGGCACGAAGATCTTCATCTCGAGCGGCGAGCACGACATGTCGAAGAACATCATCCACCTCGTGCTCGCGCGCCTGCCGGACGCGCCGCAGGGCACGAAGGGGATCTCGCTGTTCATCGTGCCGAAGTTCATTCCGGACGCGTCGGGCGAGCCGGGCGAACGCAACGGCATCAAGTGCGGCTCGATCGAACACAAGATGGGCATCCACGGCAACTCGACGTGCGTGATGAACCTCGACGGCGCGAAGGGCTGGATGGTCGGCGAGCCGAACAAGGGCTTGAACGCGATGTTCGTGATGATGAATGCCGCGCGTCTCGGCGTCGGCATGCAGGGCCTCGGCCTCACGGAAGTCGCGTACCAGAACTCGCTCACGTACGCGAAGGAACGCCTGCAGATGCGTTCGCTGACGGGACCGAAGGCACCGGACAAGCCGGCCGACCCGATCATCGTGCACCCGGACGTGCGTCGCATGCTGCTCACGCAGAAGGCTTACGCCGAAGGCGCGCGCGCGTTCACGTACTGGTCCGCGCTGCAGATCGACAAGGAGCTGTCGCACGCCGACGAAGCGGTGCGCAAGGAAGCGGCCGATCTCGTCGCGCTGCTCACGCCGATCATCAAGGCGTTCCTGACCGACAACGCGTTCGAGTCGACCAACCACGCGATGCAGATCTACGGCGGCCACGGCTTCATCTCCGAGTGGGGCATGGAGCAGTACGTGCGCGACGCGCGGATCAACATGATCTACGAAGGCACGAACTCGATCCAGTCGCTCGACCTGCTGGGCCGCAAGGTGCTCGGCGACATGGGCGCGAAGCTGAAGAAGTTCGGCAAGCTCGTGACGGAATTCGCGGAAGCCGAAGGCGTGAAGCCGGAAATGGCCGAGTTCATCAACCCGCTCGCCGACATCGGCGACAAGGTGCAGAAGCTGACGATGGAAATCGGCATGAAGGCGATGCAGAACCCCGACGAAGTCGGTGCCGCCGCCGTGCCGTACCTGCGCACCGTCGGCCACCTGGTGTTCTCGTACTTCTGGGCGCGCATGGCACGCCTCGCCCTCGACAAGGAAGCGTCGGGCGATCCGTTCTACAAGTCGAAGCTCGCGACGGCACGCTTCTACTTCGCGCGCCTGCTGCCCGAGACGGCGTCGACGATCCGCGCCGCGCGCGCCGGTTCGAAGACGATGATGGAAGTCGACGAATCGCTGTTCTGACGCGAGTCCGGGCGGGGCGCGAGGCGCGCAGCCCGGATGCATCGGTTCCTGGTACTCACTTCTCCGTGCAGCCCCAACCTCCGCGCTGCACGACACTATCCGGAGACATCCCGTGAGCAATTTCCTGATTCGCAAGGTCGCCGTGCTGGGCGCCGGCGTGATGGGCGCGCAGATCGCCGCGCACCTCATCAACGCGCGCGTGCCGGTGCTGCTGTTCGACCTGCCGGCCAAGGAAGGCCCGAAAAACGCGATCGCGCTGAAGGCGATCGAGAACCTGAAGAAGCTGTCGCCCGCGCCGTTCGGCGTGAAGGACGACGCGAAATACCTCGAAGCCGCGAACTACGAAGACGACATCGCGAAGCTCGCCGAGTGCGACGTCGTGATCGAAGCGATCGCCGAGCGGATGGACTGGAAGCACGACCTGTACAAGAAGGTCGCGCCGCACATCGCGCCGAACGCGATCTTCGCGACCAACACGTCGGGCCTGTCGATCACGAAGCTGTCCGAAGGTTTCTCGGACGAGCTGAAGTCGCGCTTCTGCGGCGTGCACTTCTTCAACCCGCCGCGCTACATGCACCTCGTCGAGCTGATCCCGACCGCGCATACGCGCCCGGAAATCCTCGACCAGCTCGAAACCTTCCTGACGAGCATCGTCGGCAAGGGCGTCGTGCGCGCGAAGGACACGCCGAACTTCATCGCAAACCGCGTCGGCATCTTCTCGATCCTCGCGGTGATCACCGAGGCCGCGAAGTTCGGCCTGCGCTTCGACGAAGTCGACGACCTGACGGGCAGCCGCCTCGGCCGCGCGAAGTCGGCGACGTTCCGCACCGCGGACGTGGTCGGCCTCGACACGATGGCGCACGTGATCAAGACGATGCAGGACAACCTCGCCGACGATCCGTTCTTCCCGGTCTACCAGACGCCCGCCGTGCTCGCCGAACTGGTGAAGCAGGGCGCGCTCGGCCAGAAGACGGGCGGCGGTTTCTACAAGAAGGAAGGCAAGGCGATCAAGGTGCTCGACGCGAAGACGGGCACCTATGTCGACTCGGGCGCGAAGGCTGACGAAACGGTCGGCCGCATCCTGAAGCGCCCGCCGGCGGAACGCCTGAAGCTGCTGCGCGAGACGGACCATCCGCACGCGCAGTTCCTGTGGTCGATCTTCCGCGACGTGTTCCACTACATCGGCGTGCATCTCGAGTCGATCGCCGACAACGCGCGCGACGTCGACCTCGCGATCCGCTGGGGCTTCGGCTGGAACGAAGGCCCGTTCGAAGGCTGGCAGGCCGCCGGCTGGAAGCAGGTCGCCGAGTGGGTGCAGGAAGACATCGCGGCCGGCAAGGCGCTCGCGAACGTGCCGCTGCCGTCGTGGGTGCTCGAAGGCGCGGTTGCCGAGAAGGGCGGCGTGCACACGGCCGAAGGCTCGTGGGCACCGGCTGCGAAGCGCTTCGTGCCGCGTTCGGACCTCGCGGTCTACGACAAGCAGGTATTCCGCGCGCCGCTGCTCGGCGAAGCGGGCGCCGATCCGAAGACGTACGGCAAGACGCTGTTCGAGACCGACGCGGTGCGCGCATGGGTCGACGATCGTGCGGGTGAAGACGACGTCGTGATCGTGTCGTTCAAGTCGAAGATGAACACGATCGGACCGAGCGTGATCGACGGCCTCGTGCAGGCGATCGAACTCGCGGAGAAGGACTACAAGGGCGTGGTGATCTGGCAGCCGACGTCGCTGAAGCTCGGCACGCCGGGCGGCCCGTTCTCGGCCGGCGCGAACCTCGAAGAGGCGATGCCCGCGTTCATGATGGGCGGCGCGAAGGGTATCGAGCCGTTCGTGAAGAAGTTCCAGGAAGGCATGCTGCGCGTGAAGTACGCGAACGTGCCGGTCGTCGCGGCCGTGTCGGGCATCGCGCTCGGCGGCGGGTGCGAGCTGATGCTGCACAGCGCGAAGCGCGTCGTCCACGTCGAGAGCTACATCGGCCTCGTCGAAGTGGGTGTCGGCCTCGTGCCGGCGGGCGGCGGCCTGAAGGAAGCGGCACTGCGCGCCGCGGACGCCGCGACGGCCGCGAACGCGACCACCGACATCCTGAAGTTCGTCACGAAGTCGTTCGAGAACGCGGCGATGGCGAAGGTGTCGGCGTCCGCGCACGATGCACGTGCGATGGGCTACGTGAAGCCGTCCGACACGATCGTCTTCAACGTGTTCGAACTGCTCGACACCGCGAAGAAGGAAGCGCGTGCGCTGGCCGCCACCGGCTACCGCGCACCGCTGCGTGCGAAGGACGTGCCGGTCGCGGGCCGCTCGGCGATCGCGACGATCAAGGCATCGCTCGTCAACATGCGTGACGGCCGCTTCATCAGCGACCACGACTACCTGATCGCGAGCCGCATCGCCGAAGCCGTGTGCGGCGGCGACGTCGAAGCCGGCAGCCTCGTCGACGAGCAGTGGCTGCTCGCGCTCGAGCGCCGCGCGTTCGTCGAGCTGCTCGGCACGCAGAAGACGCAGGAACGGATCATGGGTATGTTGCAGACCGGCAAGCCGGTGCGTAACTGAGCGAGCGATAAGGCAAGGAGTCTCAAATGAGCAAACAATTGCAAGACGCATACATCGTCGCCGCCAGCCGCACGCCGATCGGCAAGGCCCCGCGCGGTGTCTTCAAGAACACGCGCCCTGACGAGCTGCTGGTCCACGCGATCAAGTCGGCGGTTGCGCAGGTGCCGGGCTTCGACACGAAGCTGATCGAGGACGCGATCATCGGCTGCGCGATTCCGGAAGCCGAACAGGGCCTGAACGTCGCGCGGATGGGCGCGCTGCTCGCGGGCCTGCCGCAGACGGTCGGCGGCGTGACGGTCAACCGCTTCTGCGCGTCGGGCATCACGGCGCTCGCGATGGCGGCCGACCGCATCCGCGTCGGCGAATCGGACGCGATCTTCGCGGGCGGCTGCGAATCGATGAGCATGGTGCCGATGATGGGCAACAAGCCGTCGATGTCGCCGCACATCTTCGATCGCAATGAAGACTTCGGCATCGCGTACGGGATGGGCCTGACGGCCGAGCGCGTCGCCGAGCAGTGGAAGGTGAGCCGCGACGACCAGGACGCGTTCTCGGTCGAGTCGCACCGCAAGGCGCTCGCCGCGCAGCAGGCCGGCGAATTCAACGACGAGATCGCCGCCTATACGATCACCGAGCGTTTCCCGAACCTCGCGACCGGCGAAGTCGACGTGAAGACGCGCGAGATCAAGCTCGACGAAGGTCCGCGCGCGGATACGTCGATCGAAGGCCTCGCGAAGCTGCGTACGGTGTTCGCGAACAAGGGCTCGGTCACGGCCGGTAACAGCTCGCAGACGTCGGACGGCGCGGGCGCGCTGCTCGTCGTGTCGGAGAAGGTGCTGAAGGAATTCAACCTGACGCCGCTCGCGCGCTTCGTGAGCTTCGCGGTGCGCGGCGTGCCGCCGGAAATCATGGGCATCGGCCCGAAGGAAGCGATTCCGGCCGCGCTGAAGGCCGCTGGCCTGAAGCAGGACGATCTCGACTGGATCGAGCTGAACGAAGCGTTCGCCGCGCAATCGCTGGCGGTGATGCGCGACCTCGGCCTCGACCCGTCGAAGGTCAACCCGATGGGCGGCGCGATCGCACTCGGCCACCCGCTCGGCGCGACCGGCGCGATCCGCGCGGCGACCGTCGTGCACGGCCTGCGCCGCCGTAACCTGAAGTACGGGATGGTCACGATGTGCGTCGGCACCGGCATGGGTGCCGCGGGCATCATCGAACGCCTGTAAGCAGGACGCGACGCAAAGCGACGACGGTGCGCGGGCCACGAGCTCGCGCACCGTTTTTTCATTCCGATAGAGGAAAGTCAAGGAGACGGTTGTGGCCGAAATTCAAGTGGAACGCGCCGAAGGCGTGATGACGATCACGATCGCACGCCCGGCGAAGAAGAACGCGCTGACGGCGGCGATGTACCAGACGATGGCCGATGCACTCGCCGACGCGCAGGAAGACAAGGCGATCCGCGTGATCCTGCTGCGCGGCAGCGACGGCAATTTCACCGCAGGGAACGATCTCGAGGATTTCCTGAAGGCGCCGCCGAAGGACGACACCGCCCCGGTGTTCCAGTTCCTTGCACGGATCAGCACCGCGAGCAAGCCGATCGTGGCCGCCGTGCCGGGCCTGGCGATCGGCGTCGGCGTGACGATGCTGCTGCACTGCGATCTGGTGTACGCAGCCGACACCGCGACGTTCTCGCTGCCGTTCGCGCAGCTCGGCCTGTGCCCGGAAGCCGCGTCGAGCGTGCTGCTGCCGCGCCTGGCCGGCCATCAGGTCGCCGCCGAGAAGCTGCTGCTCGGCGAGGCGTTCGATGCGCTGGAAGCGCACCGGATCGGCATCGTCAACCGCGTGCTGCCGGCGGCCGAGCTCGACGCGTTCGCGGCGAAGCAGGCGGCGAAGCTCGCGGCGCTGCCGGCGGCATCGCTGCGCGTGACGAAGGCGCTGCTGAAGGATACGGGCGGTGTGGCGACGTCCGCGCGGATGGCCGAGGAGGCGGGCCACTTCGCCGCGATGCTGCGCGCGCCCGAAGCGCGCGAGGCGATGACGGCGTTCTTCGAGAAGCGCAAGCCGGATTTCCGTCAGTTCGACTGACGGAGCAGGCCGCGCCGGCGATGGTTCGCCGGCGCGCCGCCGCGAACGCGATCAGGCCGTGCCGTAGTCGACGTGGCCGGTTTCGCGGCAGAAGCTGACGAGCCGCAAGCCGGCCGCTTTCGCGATTTCGATCGCGAGCGACGACGGCGCGGAGATCGTCGCGACCATCGGAATGCCGACGCGGGCGGCCTTGCGTACGAGCTCGTGGCTCGCGCGGCTCGACAGGAACACGAAGCCATCGGTCGGGTCGGCACGCGACAGCACGAGCGAGCCGATCAGCTTGTCGAGCGCGTTGTGGCGGCCGACGTCCTCGAACGCCATCCGGATCGCGCCTGTTGCGTCGCACCACGCGGCCGCGTGCAGGCCGCCCGTGAGCCGCGTGAGCGCCTGATGCGCCGGCAGCGCCTGCGCCGCGCGCGTCAGCGCGTCGGGGGCGAGGCGCGCGAGAAAGCCGGTATCGGGCACGCGCTCGGGCGCGAGGTCGAGCAGGTCGATGCTTTCGATCCCGCATACGCCGCAGCCGGTGCGCCCCGCGAGCGCGCGGCGCCGGTCCTTCAGCGCGGCGAACGCCTGCTGGACGACCTCCAGGTGGACTTCCGCATGCGGCAGCGGGGCGTCGGCGTGCAGGATCACCTCGATGTCCTTGATGTCGCTGCCGCGCGCGACGATCCCTTCCGAGATCGCGAAACCGACCGCGAACGCTTCGAGGTCGCACGGCGTACACATCATCACCGCGTGCGAGATGCCGTTGAAGACGAGTGCGACGGGCCATTCCTGGCCCACATAGTCGTGCGCGGTTTCGACGGCGCCGCCGCGCGTGCGGCGCACGGACAGTTCGATCGCGCCGCGCGGTTCGTCGCGCATTTCACCGGATTCGGTCGGATTCACGAGCACTCCCGTTGATTCGGTGCGCGGGCGGCGGCATTCGTATCCGCCGCCCGCGCGCAGAGGTTCTAAAATACCCCAGGCAAGCCGGCCGCGCCGGCATCCGCCACATCAGGTAACGACCATGGGACTCAGCGACGCTCCACTGTTATTCGCCTTCGAACACGAATCGTCGGAAAACTTCACGTACATCCCGATGATCGTGCGTTTCAATCTTGACCGTTTCGGTCTGCGGATTTCGCTGGAGCAGTGGCAACTGCTGCCGCTCGAGGACCGCAAGCTGCTCGCACGCTTTCCGGCCGACGACGACACCGCGATCGAGCCCAACTTCGATCACGCGCTGTTCGAAATGCTGCGCACGCACGCGGATCTGGAACCCTCGTGGTTCCAGCCGGACGAGCAGCCGGCCTGGCGTGCCACCGACATCGTGCCGGAGTCGCTCGTGCAGCAGAGCGCGCTGGCCGGGCTGACGGCGCCCGGGCTCGCGCAGTGGCAGCAGCTTGCGCCGTTCCAGCGCTACGTGCTGGTGAAGCTGTCGCGCAAGCCGAAGCTGAACCACGATTTCCTGCCCGCGATGCGGGAGTTCGGGCTGACGGCCACGCACTGAGGTGGCCGTGCGCCGCACGGTCGCGGCGCTCGCCGGTCAGAGCGGCGGCAGTTGCCGCGGCTTGCGGTCGGAGCCGGTTGCGACATAGGTGAGCGTCGCTTCGGTGACCTTCACGATTTCGCCCATCAGGCGCATGCGCTGCGCGTACACCTCGACGTCGACCGTGATCGACGTGTTGCCGGTGCGCATGATGGTCGCGTAGAAGCTCAGCAGGTCGCCGACGAACACCGGCTGCTTGAACACGAACGAGTTGACCGCGACCGTCGCGACGCGACCGTTCGCGCGCTGGCTCGCGGGGATCGAGCCGGCGATGTCGACCTGCGACATGATCCAGCCGCCGAACACGTCGCCGTGGACGTTCGCGTCGTGCGGTTGCGGGACGACGCGCAGCGCGGGCTGCTTTTGCGGGAGTTCGAGGGTCGAATCGGTCATGGCGGGGGCTTTCATCCTGTAAGAAACGTGCCGCCGTGCGCAGGCCGGCCGGCGAGGGCGCCGGCAGCGGCGCGAAGCGGCTTCTGCGACAATACAACGTTCGCAAATTGTACGAGAAAGTGCGCAAGCCGGCCGCCGATACACGCGTCGTGCACCGCCACAGAGACTTCCCCCATGCGCCGATTTCCCGCTTCCGGCGAGCCCGCGCCGGCTTCGACCGGGCCCCGCAACGACTGGCAGACCATCCGGTCGCTGCTGCCGTACCTGACCACCTACAAATGGCGCGTCGCGCTCGCGCTCGCCTGCCTGATCGGCGCGAAGGTCGCGAACCTCGGCGTGCCGGTCGTGATGAAGCGCATCGTCGACCACCTGTCCTACGTGCAGCAGATCACCGCGCTCGGCCGCGCCGAACAGTCGGCCGGCATCGTGCTCGCGGGCGGCGTCGGGTTGCTGGTCGTCGCGTATGCGCTCGTGCGGCTGTCGACGTCGCTGTTCACCGAGCTGCGCGAGATCCTGTTCTCGAAGGTCACCGAGAGCGCGGTGCGCCAGCTCGCGCTGCAGGTGTTCCGGCACCTGCACGGGCTGTCGCTGCGGTTCCATCTCGAACGCCAGACGGGCGGCATGTCGCGCGACATCGAGCGCGGCACGCGCGGCATCCAGCAGCTGATCTCGTATTCGCTGTACAGCATCCTGCCGACGCTCGTCGAGGTCGGGCTCGTGCTCGGCTTCTTCGTGGTCAAGTACGAGGCCTATTACGCGTACGTGACGTTCGCGGCGCTGGTCACGTACATCGTGTTCACGGTGAAGGTCACCAACTGGCGCACGCATTTCCGCCGCACGATGAACGAACTCGATTCGCGCGCGAACTCACGGGCGATCGATTCGCTGATCAACTACGAGACGGTGAAGTACTTCGGCAACGAGGAGTGGGAAGCGCAGCGCTACGACGAGAACCTGAAGCGCTACCGGAAGGCCGCGATCCGTTCGCAGAATTCGCTGTCGGTGCTGAACTTCGGCCAGCAGGCGATCATCGGCACGGGGCTCGTGTTCATCCTGTGGCGTGCGACGCAGGGCGTGCTCGCGGGCAAGCTGACGCTCGGCGATCTCGTGCTGATCAACACGTTCATGCTGCAGCTGTACATTCCGCTGAACTTTCTCGGCGTCGTCTATCGCGAGCTGAAGCAGAGCCTCACCGACATGGACCGGATGTTCGGGTTGCTGTCGGCCGCGAAGGAAGTGGCCGACCTGCCCGATGCGCGGCCGCTCGCGGTCGCCGGCGCGCAGGTACGCTTCGAGCACGTGAATTTCGCGTACGAGCCGGCGCGGCCGATCCTGCACGACGTCTCCTTCACGATCGATGCGGGCACGACGACCGCGGTGGTCGGCCACAGCGGCTCCGGGAAGTCGACGCTGTCGCGGCTGCTGTTCCGTTTCTACGATCTCGACCGGCAGGCGGGCGGCGCGATCCGGATCGACGGCCAGGACATCCGCGACGTCACGCAGGATTCGCTGCGTGCGTCGATCGGGATCGTGCCGCAGGACACCGTGCTGTTCAACGACTCGATCTACTACAACATCGCGTACGGCCGGCCGAGCGCGACCCGCGACGAGGTGATCGCGGCCGCGCGCGCCGCGCACATCCACGATTTCATTGAAAGCTTGCCGAAGGGTTATGACACGCCGGTCGGCGAGCGTGGGCTGAAGCTGTCGGGCGGCGAGAAGCAGCGCGTCGCGATCGCGCGCACGCTGTTGAAGAATCCGCCGGTGCTGCTGTTCGACGAGGCGACTTCGGCGCTCGATTCGCGCTCGGAGCGGGCGATCCAGCACGAGCTCGACCAGATCGCGCGGCATCGCACGACGCTCGTGATCGCGCACCGGCTGTCGACGGTCGTGCACGCGCAGCAGATCCTCGTGATGGATCACGGGCGGATCGTCGAGCGCGGCACGCACGACGAACTCGTGCGCGCCGACGGGTTGTATGCGCAGATGTGGGCGCTGCAGCAGCAGCGCGCGGCGGCGGGCGGGGAAGAGGCGGAGGCCGCGTAGGCGCGGGTATTGCGCGGTGCGCGGCAGGAACGGGCGGTGTGGTGCCGTCAGGGCCGGGGGACTTGGGTGGAGCGTCGGCGACATCGGCTCCTGGAGCTTGGTCCGGTGCCGATCGGTCGCGCAGTCGGTGACAAGTCGGGGTATCGACTGCCGAACCGCCGAACCGCCGAA
>NZ_ASSI01000049.1:0-125611 GCF_000466765.1 Burkholderia sp. AU4i
CGGCCCGGGCGCGCAACGCGGGCGGCTCGGCGAGTGACAGTGCATGGGCGACACGCTGGAAGACGGCTGCGCGAGGCCGGCGCGGACGTCACGCTCGTCGCCGCGTACCGGCGCGTCGTGCCCGAGCCGCGCGTCGGCGCGTGGGAGCGCGTGCATGCGCTGCTCGACGGCGAACCGCATGCGTGGCTCGTCACGAGCTCGGAAGGCGTGCGCAACCTGCACGAACTCGCGCGGGCGCATCTGAACGATGCCGAGATCGCCGCGCTGAAGCATGCGCCGCTCGTCACGCCGCATCCGCGCATCGAGCAGACCGCGCGCGCATTGGGTTTTGATAGGATTACGCTGACCGGCGCGGGCGATGAGCGCATCGTCCGCGCGTTTCGAACGATGGCCGACGAGGCCGTCCAACCGGCGACAGCCGCACCGGTGACTAAACGCATGACAGATACCAACGATTCCAAAAGCGTCGCTTCCCAGCCGGCCGCTGCATCCGCACCGCCGTCCCGTCCCGCCTATATGGCGTCCGAACCGCCCGCGCGCCGCGGCGGCAGCGCGGTGCTGTGGTTCGTCGTCGTCGTGCTCGGCTGCGCGGCGGGCGTCGGCGGCTACGCGCTGAACCGCAAGATCGACCGGCTCGACGGCACGTTCGTCGCGCGCCAGAAGGCGCTCGACGCACAGACGGCCGAAACGCGGATGAAGACCGAGCAGGCGCTGGCGAGCACGCACCAGGTCGACACGCAGCTCGCGCAGCTCGACGGCAAGCTCGCCGACGCGCAGAGCGCGCAGCAGGCGCTGCAGCAGCAATACCAGGACCTGTCGCGCAACCGCGATGCGTGGATGCTCGAGGAAGTCGACCAGATGCTGTCGAGCGCGAGCCAGCAGCTTCAGCTGACAGGCAACACGCAGCTCGCGCTGATCGCGCTGCAGAATGCCGACGCGCGCCTCGCCACCTCGCAGAGCGCGCAGGCCGTCACGGTGCGCAAGGCGCTCGCGCTGGACATCGAGAAGCTGAAGGCCGCGCCGGCGGCCGACCTCACGGGCCTCGCGATCAAGCTCGACGACGCGATCGCGAAGATCGACGCGCTGCCGCTGTCCGGCGAGGCGATCGTCCCGCACGAAGCGCCGAAGGCCGCGCCGGCCGATGCTGCATCGTCGGCCGTGGCCGGCGAGCCGCGCTGGAAGGTGTGGTGGCACGACTTCTCGGCCGGCCTCGGCCAGCAGCTGAAGGGGCTCGTGCAGGTGCGCCGGATCGACAACGCGGACGCGATGCTCGCGTCGCCCGACCAGGGTTACTTCGTGCGCGAGAACGTGAAGCTGCGCCTGCTGACCGCGCGCCTGTCGCTGCTCGCGCGCAACGACGGCGCGATGAAGGCCGACCTGCACGCCGCGCAGGCGTCGCTCGGGAAGTATTTCGACCAGGCATCGAAGGACACGCAGACCGTCGAGGATCTGCTCAAGCAGGTTGACGGCGCATCGCTGACGGTCGCGGTGCCGAACCTGAACACGAGCCTGAACGCCGTTCAGCAGTTCAAGAGCCGGGGGTAACGATGACGCTTCGAGGAATCGTCTGGCTCGCTGTCCTGTTCGCGATCGCCGCTGCGCTCGCCACCGTCGGCCGTTTCGACGCGGGGCAGGTGCTGCTCGTCTATCCGCCGTACCGGATCGACGTGTCGCTGAACCTGTTCGTGATCGCCATCGTCGTGCTGTTCATCGTCGTGTATGCGCTGCTGCGTATCGTGCGCAACATCTGGCGCATGCCGCAGCGGGTCGCCGCGTATCGTGCGCGTTCGCGCAACGAGAAGGCGCAGGCATCGCTGCGCGACGCGATCGCGAACCTGTACGCGGGCCGCTTCTCGCGCGCGGAGAAGGCCGCGCGTGAAGCGCTGTCGGTCGACGCGAACCAGGGCGCGGCGAGTCTCGTCGCGGCGACTGCCGCGCACCGGATGCACGAGTACACGCGTCGCGACGACTGGCTGTCGAAGGTCGACGCACCCGAATGGCAGGACGCACGGCTGCTCGCCGCGGCCGACATGCGCGCGGATGCGCGCGATGCCGACGGCGCGCTCGCCGCGCTGGCCGACCTGCAGGCGGGCGGCAAGCGTATCCATGCGCAGCAGGTTGCGCTGCGCGCGCAGCAGCAGTTGAAGAACTGGGCCGAGGTGCTGAAGCTTGCGAAGGCGCTCGAGAAGCGCGAGGCACTGCATCCGGCCGCGGCCGTGCGGCTGCGCCAGCAGGCTGCGGAAAACCTGCTGCGCGAACGCCGGCACGACCCGGACGCACTGCTCGAGGTGTGGCAGTCGCTGTCGCCGGTCGAGCGCCAGTCGCCGCGTCTCGCCGATCTCGCGGCCGATCTTCTCGTTCCGCTCGAGCGCCGCAACGAAGCGCGTCGCATCGTCGAGGACGCGCTTGCCCACAACTGGGATGCGCGCCTGCTGCGCCGTTACCCGGATACGGCCGGCGCCGATGCGCTGCCGTTGATCCAGAAGGCCGAAGGGTGGAAGAAGGATCACCCGGAGGATGCCGACCTGCTGTTCGCGCTCGGCCGCCTGTGCCAGCAGCAGCAGCTGTGGGGCAAGGCGCAGTCGTTCCTCGAATCGGCGCTGAAGCTCGCCGACAACGAGGCGCTGAAGGTGCGTGCGCATCGTGCGCTCGCGCGCCTGTTCGAGCATCTCGGCGAAACCGACAAGGCCGCGAAGCACTACCGCGAAAGCGCGCTCGCGATCACCGTGGTCTGACGCGGGCGGCGTGGCCGCCTGCCGCAGGCGGCCCGCGCAACCCGCGCAAGAAAGCCCCGAATGCCGGAAGGCCTTCGGGGCTTTTTTTCGTTCAGGGCGGGCCTGGACGACACGTCATGCGCCGAGCTTGCGCAGCAGGTCGTCCTCGCTGGCGACGAACCACACCGATTGCCCGCGATTCGATTCGCGCACGAGTGCGCGGAACGCTTCGCTGCGCGTGAGCCAGCGCTCGATGTCGCCGACCACGCCGAGCCTGACGCCGTAGTTGACGAGCTTCTGCAGGACGGCGCCCGCGAGGCCGCTTTCGAGCCGGTAGAAGTCGTCGTGCAGCGCGTCCGCGGACACCGCGATCCAGTCGGCTTCGTGCTCGTGCGCGAGGGCGACGAGGTCGAGCGCATCGCTTTCCCGCTGCACGACGGGAGCGGAGGGGGCGCGGACCAGCACGCGGCGGCCGGCTGCCTGAACGATTCGGTGGGGCATGTCGATGGTTTCCGTCGACGCGAGAAACGCGAATACGGTGTCGCGTTGCCCGCGGATGAAGTGGGGCTGCTCGGGAAGAAACAGGATCTGCGCGTGCGGCACGAGACGCGTCAGGCGCTCACGTGTGTCTTGCGAGTCGAGCATCACGTCGCGGCCGCCGACGATCGCCAGCGTGGGCACCGACAGCGTGCGCAGCACGTCGTCGGCGAACACCGGAATCGGTTCGATGCGCGGGCGAAACCCGCGGTCGACGGCGTGCATCAGCGCGAGCGTGTCACGCTCGACCGCCGTCGACGCGGGCGGCAGGCGGCCGAGTACGCGCCGTCGCACGCATGCGCGCCCGGCATCGCCGAGCAGCAACAACGGCAGCGCCCACCACAGAAACCGCTTCTGCCGGCCGATGCCGGACGGGCAGAGCAGCGCGAGCCGCGTCACGCGTGCCGGCCGCCGCAACGTGAAGTCGAGCGCCGTTCGCGCCCCGAGCGAGATGCCGACGAACGCGGCACGTGACACCTGCAGGCCGTCCAGCACGTCATCGAGCCACTGCGCATGCGCGTCGCCCGCAAGCGGCAGTCGCGACGGCGCGCTCGGTCCTGCTTCGCCGATCACGTCGATCGCATGGAGCCGGAAGTGTGTCGACCATTGCGTTGCGTAATGCTGCCAGCTCGCCGCCGTCGTCTGCGCGCCGTGGATCAGCACGACCGGCGGCGCGTGCTCGGGGCCGCAGGTGATCACGTGCGTCGCGCCATGGCGCGTCTGCACGGTGACGCGCCGATGTCCGGCCGGCCAGTGCGACAGCGCGGTGTCATAAGCCGCGCGAATGGCACGTGCATGGCGCGGCGACCTGAAGATCACGCTCATGTCCCGCTTTGCTGCAGCAAAGCCTCGAGCGACGACATCAGCACGGCCGTGTCGGCTGGCGTCGCGGCGACGATGATCTTGACCTGGCTCGCGCCGGGATCGAACGTGACGTCGATCCGCACGGGGTCGACGTACGACGTGCGGCCGGACGCCATCGCATGCAGCGATCGCGACAGGTACTGGTGCAGCGACTGCGACGCGTCCGGAATGTCGACGATGCTGGTGACGCGCACCGCACGCGGGACGGGCGCGGCCGGCTCGGTTTGCGCGAACGCGGCGAGGTCGGCGTCGAGGATGCGGTAGGCGCGGCCGACCCGCGTCGCACGCAGCTTGCCCTCGCGGATGAAGCGCAGGACGGTCTTCGGGTGGAGGCGCAGGCGGGCGGCGGACTCGTCGACGGTATGGAACATGATCGGCTCGTGATGCTCAATATGTTCCCTATTGTTCCATGAAATAAGGATAAATAGGGAGTATTGTGGGAATCATGGCATCAGAGCTGGCTGGATACCGAGCCGGCATCGTCCGGTCGGCACGCAGGTGGAAGCAGAAACGCCCCGCTGGCCGGAGTGGTTCCGGCCAGCGGGGCGTTTCCGGGGCGGATCGTCCGCCGGCAGGGGCGCCGATGCGCCCCGCGTCATTTGTCGACCAGCCGCTTCGGCACCGACAGCGCGAGCAGCCCGCCGAGCACGAGGAACCCGGCGAGCATGTACATGCCCGAATCGTTGGCGCCGGTCGCCTGCTTGAGCCAGCCCATCAGGTATGGGCTCAGGAAGCCGGCGAGGTTGCCGATCGAGTTGATCATCGCGATGCCGGCCGCGGCCGCCGTGCCGCCGAGGAACGCGGTCGGCAGGCTCCAGAACAGCGGCAGCGTGGTCAGGATCCCGATCGTCGCGAGCGTGAGGCCGAGCATCGCGAGCGCGGTCTGGTGTGCCCAGACCACCGACAGCACGAGCCCGAGCGCGCCGATCGCGGCCGGAATCGCGACGTGCCAGCGGCGTTCGCGGTGCCGGTCCGCGCTGCGCGCGATCAGGATCATCGCGACCACCGCGGCCGCATACGGAATCGCCGACAGCAGGCCGATCATGAGCGTGTCGGTCACGCCGGTGGCCTTGATGATCGTCGGCAGCCAGAAGCCGACGCCGTAGAGCCCCATCACGAACGAGAAATAGATCAGCGCCATCAGCCACACGCGCGGGCTCGACATCACGGTGCCGAGCGGCAGGTCTTCCTTGGTCGCTTCCTCCGCGTCGACGTTGCGGGTGAGCAGCGCCTTTTCCTCGTCGCTCAGCCACTTCGCCTTCGAGATCCGCTCGTCGAGCGAGAAGAACACGAGCACGCCGGCGAGCACCGACGGGATGCCTTCGAGCAGGAACAGCCATTGCCAGCCGTGCCAGCCGCTCACGCCGTCGAACGCCTTCAGGATGAAGCCCGAGATCGGCCCGCCGATCACGCCGGACAACGCGACCGCCGTCATGAAGAACGTCGTCATCCGGCCGCGACGATGCGCGGGATACCAGTAGGTGAGGTAGAGGATCACGCCGGGGAAGAAGCCGGCCTCGGCGACGCCGAGCAGGAAGCGCATCACGTAGAACATCGCGGGTGTCGTGACGAACATCGTCAGGATCGAGATCACGCCCCACGTCGCCATGATGCGGGCGATCCACACGCGCGCGCCGACCTTGTGCAGGATGATGTTGCTCGGCACTTCGAAGAGGAAATAGCCGAAGAAGAAGATCCCGGCGCCGAGCCCGTAGACGGTGTCGCTGAGATTCAGGTCGCTCGCCATCTGCAGCTTCGCGAAGCCGACGTTCACGCGGTCGAGATACGCGACCACGTAGCACAGCAGCAGGAGCGGCACGAGCCGCCACGACACCTTGCGATAGGTTGCTTCCTCGAATGCGCCGGACGAGCCCGGCAGCGATTGCGTCGATGTTGCCATGTTGTCTCCTGTCCTTGTCATTGGCCGGAGAAGGCGTAGCGTGCCTGTCCGGAGTCGTGCGAAGCCATGCGCGTGTGCCGCGGCGATTGCCGGCCGCGGCACGCTGCGGCAAGGGGGATACGGCTAGATGCAGCGCCCGCCGTCGACTTCGAGACAGACGCCCGTGATGAACTCGGCCTCGTCGGATGCCAGGTACAGCGCGGCGTTCGCGATGTCCTGCGGCGTCGAGAAGCGGCCAAGCGGGATCGTCGCGAGGAAGCGGCTGCGGTTCTCGGGGGTATCCTCGCAGCCCATGAATTCGGTCATCAGCGCGGTTTCGCCGAGCACGGGGTTGATGCAGTTCACGCGGATGCGGTCGGCGCCGAGTTCGGCCGCGAGCGACTTGCTCGCGGTGATCATCGCGCCCTTCGTGCTGTTGTACCAGACGAGGCCCGGCCGCGGCCGCACGCCGGCCGTCGACGCGACGTTCACGAACACGCCGCCGCCCCGCTCGCGGAAGTACGGAACGAAGGTCTGCACGCACCAGAACAGGCTTTTCATGTTGACCGCGTACACGCGGTCGAATTCGGCTTCCGTCACGTCGAGCACCGGCTTGTTGCGGTGCGTGGTGCCCGCGTTGTTCACGACGATCTGCACCGCGTGGAAATCGTCGAGCGTTGCCTGCAGCAGCGCGTGCCAGTCTTCCTGCCGCGACACGTCGCCGGCCACCGCGATTGCCTTGCCGCCCGCGAGCGCGATCTCGCTCGCGACACGCTCGGCTGCTGCCCCATTCAGGTCGTTGACGACGACGTTCGCGCCTTCGCGCGCATACGTCTTCGCGATGCCTTCGCCGAACCCCGAGCCGCCGCCCGTGACGATTGCCGTCTTGCCGCTCAACCGCATGGTGTGTCTCCTGTGCTGGATCTAGTGTCGTCGTGCTTCGGCATGCGGCCGCGTGCTGCCGGCCGCATGCCGCGTCCTGCTTGCCGCGCGTTCAGCCGTGCCGGATCGCGATCGTTTTCAGCGCGGTGAAGCCGTACAGTGCCTCGAAGCCTTTCTCTCGGCCATGCCCCGAATGGCCGACACCGCCGAACGGCAGCTCGACGCCGCCGCCCGCGCCATAGTTGTTGATGAACACCTGGCCCGCCCGCAGGCGCCGCGCGATACGCATCTGGCGTGCGCCGTCGCGCGTCCAGATGCCCGCGACGAGGCCGTACGGCGTGCCGTTCGCCAGCGCCACGGCTTCGTCTTCGTCGACGAAACGCATCGCGGCGAGCACGGGGCCGAACACTTCCTCCTGCGCGAGCCGGTGCGACGGCGGCACGTCGCGCAACAGCGCGGGTGCCTGGTAGAAGCCGCTTTCGGGTGCCTCGGCGACGACCTGCCCATGCGCGGCCATCGGAATGCCGTCGTGCTGCGCGTCGGACAGGAAATCCCACACGCGCTGCTGCTGCTTCGCGTTGATCAGCGGGCCGCAGTCGAGGTCGGCGCGGCTCGGGCCGACGCGCAGCCCGTTGAACGCGGTGGCGAGCCGCTCGACGAGCGGCTCGTACACCGCGCGCTCGATCAGCACGCGGCTGCCGGCCGAGCAGGTCTGCCCGCCGTTCTGCACGATCGCCGACACGAGCACGGGCAGCGCCGCGTCGAGGTCGGCATCGGCGAACACGATCTGCGGCGACTTGCCGCCGAGTTCGAGCGTGACGGGTACGTGGTTCTCGGCCGCCATCTGCGTGACCAGCTTGCCGGTGGCCGGGGAGCCCGTGAACGAGATGTGGTCGATGCCGGGATGGCGCGCGAGCGCGGCGCCGGCCTCATGGCCGTAGCCGGTGACGATGTTGAGCGCGCCGGCCGGCAGCCCGGCCTCGGCGGCCAGCTCGGCGACGCGCAGCAACGACAGGCATGCATCCTCGGCTGGCTTGACGACGCATGCGTTGCCGGCCGCGAGCGCGGCGCCGACGCTGCGCCCGAAAATCTGCATCGGGTAGTTCCACGGCACGATGTGGCCCGTGACGCCGTGCGGCTCGCGCACCGTCAGCACGGTGTAGCCGGCTTGGTAGGGAAGGGTTTCGCCGTGCAGCTTGTCGGCCGCGCCCGCGTAGAACTCGAAGTAGCGCGCGAGCGCGGCGGCATCCGCGCGTGCCTGCTTGAGCGGCTTGCCGGTGTCGCGTGCCTCGATCGTGGCGAGTTCCTCGAGGGAATCGGCCACGCGCGCCGACAGCCGCATCAGCACACGGCCGCGCTCGGCGGCGCTTTTGGCGCCCCATGGGCCCGCGAACGCGTCGCGGGCCGCGGCGACCGCGCGCTCGATGTCGGGCGCCGTGCCGCGGGCAATGGCTGCGAACGGCTGGCCGTCGGACGGATCGACGACCGCGATGGTTTCCAGTTGCGCAGGCAACGTCCATTCGCCTGCGATGAAGTGCTTCGCCTCTTCCATGCGTGCTCCTGTCTTCGCGTCGACCGCCGACGGTGCTCTGGCGCCGACGCCGGTTCCATGCAACGCGGCCGGTGGTTCGACGGCCGGACATCGGGAACGATTATCGCGCCGATCGTCATCCGGACGCCACCGGTCGATTGGCTATAATGGCGCATTCCGTTGGGGGACGCCTGCGGCGATGCATCGGCCGCGGCGCCCTGTCCCGAATTCCCATCGACCTACAGAGAGTGCTCATGAGCTTCAACCATGTTCCGGCCGGCAAGGACCTGCCGCAAGATTTCAACGTGATCATCGAGATTCCCGCGCAAAGCGACCCGGTGAAGTACGAGGCGGACAAGGAACTGGGCCTCCTCGTCGTCGACCGTTTCATCGGCACGGGCATGCGTTATCCGGTGAACTACGGCTACATCCCGCAGACGCTGTCGGGCGACGGCGATCCGGTCGACGTGCTGGTGATCACGCCGTTCCCGCTGCTGGCCGGCTCGATCGTGCGTTCGCGCGTGCTCGGCATGCTGCAGATGACCGACGAGTCGGGCGTCGACGCGAAGCTGGTCGCGGTGCCGCACGACAAGGTCTGCCCGATGACGGCCAACCTGAAGTCGATCGACGACGTGCCCGAGTACCTGAAGGATCAGATCAAGCACTTCTTCGAGCAATACAAGGCGCTCGAGAAGGGCAAGTGGGTGAAGGTCGAAGGCTGGGCCGGCATCGAAGCCGCGCACAAGGAAATCGCCGACGGCGCAGCGAACTACAAGAAGTAAGCGGGCTGGCCGGCCTCGCGGCCGGTTCGTTCGGAACGCAAACCGCGCGTGTCTCGTCAGGAGGCCGCGCGGTTTTGTTTTGTGCGCGGGCCGGCGCCCGGGGTGGTCTTCTTTCGGGCACGCGCGGGGGCCGGCGCAGGCACGGCGGTGGCGTTCGATGCGCTTCTCGCACGATTCGCGCGTGTGGCGCGGCGGGTGGCGGTGACGGGATTCGCCGGGGTTTCGACCGTGTCGGTGGTGGTCCTTGTTGCCGATGCACGGCTGCGCGCCGGCGCGGAAGCAACGTCGGTGCGTGGTTTTGCGGCGGACTTGCCGCCGGCTGCCGGCGCTTTCTGCTTCGATGTGGCTTTTGTGGCTTTCGTGGCCGACTTGCCGCGAGGCGAGCCCTTTTTCACTTCGGCCGCGTCGTCGGTCTTTGCACGCTTCTTGGCAGGCGTGGCCTTGGTTTTCTTGGGCACCTGCGCGGCTTGCCCGCGCTTCACGGTTTTTGCGGGCGTGGACGCGTCCCCGTTATTCCCGGCCTTCGCGGCTTTCTTGACGGGCTTGTCCGTTTCAGCGGCCTGCGTCGCGATGTCGGCCGACTGCGCCTTTGCCTTCTTCCGCCCGCGCTTACCGGCCTTCAGTTCGGCCTTCAACCCGGCCGCATCGACGTTCCCGTCGATCGACATCCCGGCCGGCAACACCGACTCGAGCGTCCGGATCCCGGCCGCCAGTTCGCGTTTCTGCGCGGCCGTGAGCCGCTTCACCCAGTACTCGGCACGCGATGCGATCGACCGGTCGGGCAGCGGAAACGACGCGAGCACCGCGCGCGGCTTGCGCGAGCGCGTGTAGCGCGCGCCCTTGCCGGACGCGTGCTCGTCGAAGCGCGCGGCGACATCGGTCGTGATGCCCGTGTAGACGCTGTCGTCGGCGCATTCGATCAGGTACAGAAACCAGGACATGGCAGGGCGGCGGGATGCGAAGCCGCCAGTGTCTCAGAAAAGGCGCGCGTCAACGCCATCGATCGCCGTGCCCGTCGCGAAAACGGCTCGGTGCCGCGCCGAGTTCGCGCGTGAAGAAGCGCGTGAACGCGCTCGTCGAACGGAAGCCGACGCGCACGCCGATCTCGCCGATCGGCAATTGCGTATTCAGCAGCAGGTCGCGCGCCTCGCCGAGCCGGGCCTGCGCGACGAGCGCATGAAAGCCGACCGCCTCGCGATGCAGCCGCCGGCGCAGCGTCCAGCGCGACATCGCGAAGCGCGTGCACACGTGCTGCATCAGTGTGTCGGTCGGTACATCGGCTTCGTCGGCGGTACGCAGCCAGTCGCGCACGCATTGCTCGACCGACGAGCCGAACGTCGAGCGCACGCGTACACGCTCGCGCGCGGCGTCGGCCGCATGACGCTGGATGCCGGCGAGCGGCGCGTTGTAGCGTTCGAACGGCGTGTCGAAGTGCGCGGAACGCAGCACGATGCGGTTGTGCGCGGCATCGAACGACACCGGTGCGCCGAGCATGTCGCGCAGCGCGGCGGTGGGTGCGAACGCGCGGCCGGCGAAGGCGGCTTCGTCGACGCACACGTGCGGATCGTACAGGCGGGCGAGCGCGGCGAGGATCGCGAGGTTCGCGAACGCGCTGCCCGCATGCCGGCCGTCGCCTTCGTTCACGTATTCGAGCGCGATCGCGTCGCCGTTCTCGTGCGCGAACACCCAGTCGACGTTGCCGATCAGCTCGCGATAGCGCAGGTAGTCGTGCAGCGCGTCGCGCAGCGTCGCCGCGTTGCACGTGATGCCCGCGAGCTCCGGAAACGGCACGAGCCACGGTATGACCTGCGGCGGCGGCCGATGCCACGACAGCGGCCATTCGTTCGTGAGCCGCATCGCGGCGACGTGCCGGTCGCCCGCGATGCGGCGCGTGTCGTCGGCGAGTTCGGCCGGGCCGATGCCGAGCGTGTCATACAACGGCGCGAGATCGATGCCGTTCGCGCGCGCGTCTTCGCACAGCCAGCGGTAGATCCGCACGGATACCGACTTCTGTTGCAACTCCATGTCTGTCCCCCTTCGTCATGCCGTTCGGGTTTGTCCCCGCTGCGAGAGGTCAACGCATGCTCCTGCCGGTCAAGCGTGGTGACCGGTCGATTTTTAGACTCGGACGCTGGAGTGTGGCGACAAGTACAACAGATCGATTCAGGAGGATCAATGAAAACTTCGCTGTTCCGGTGTTCGACGATTGCGTCCGCGTGCGCGCTCACGGTGCTGCTCGCGTCGTGCGGCGGCGACGACATCCACGCGCCGGCCGACCCCGACGCGGCAGCCGACCAGCGCGCGGCCGCGCTCGTCGCGCAACTGACGACCGACGAAAAGCTGCAGCTCGTGCATGGCACCGGCATGCCGGCGCTCGACCTGGGCGGCCCGTTCCCGGCCGACGCGCTCAATGGCGCGAGCTACATCCCGGGCGTGCCGCGGCTCGGCATTCCGGCCGTGAGCAGTGCCGATTCGGCGGGCGGCGTGAACGTGAAGAACGCGCGCGTGACCGCGCTGCCCGCGCCGGTCGCGCTCGCGGCGACGTGGGACCCGGCGCTCGCCGGCACCTACGGCACGCGCATCGCGCTCGAACTGCGCGCGCTCGGTTTCGCGGAAGGGCTCGGCGGCGGCGTGAACCTCGCGCGCGAGCCGCGCAACGGCCGCACGTTCGAATACATGGGCGAGGATCCGGTGCTCGCGGGCACGCTGAGCGCCGCGCGCACGCAGGCGACGCAGGCGCAGAAGGTGATCGCGACGATCAAGCATTTCGCGTTCAACGACCAGGAGACCAACCGGTTGACGATCGATTCGGTCGTCGACGAGCGAACCATGCGCGAGGCCGAACTGCTCGCGTTCGAGATCGGCGTGAAGGACGGCCAGCCGGGCAACGTGATGTGCTCGTACAACAAGCTGAACGGCGTGTACGCGTGCGAGAACCCGTATCTGCTGACCACGGTGCTGAAGAACGAATGGGGCTTCAAGGGCGTCGTGCAGTCCGACTGGGGCGCGACGCATTCGACGGTCGCGGCCGTGCAGGCGGGGCTCGACGAGGAGGAGCCGGGTGCGGCGGACGACAACAACGCGCCGCTCGGCTCGTTCTGAAGCGCGGCGCGATATTTCGGCACGGCGCCGCGCGATAAATTCGGGTCGGGCTTTCTTGCGATACGTGGAAAGAAATTGCAAGTTTGTCCGCCGATAGGCGGGAAGGCCCACACGAGTATCGACCTTCCCCATACACCGCTTGCGCGGCCGGCTGGCACTCGGGGGGCGGGCTATCGTCAGCAGGGCCTTGCGAACACCTGACCGCACGAGATCAGCACCGTGTGAGCCCCTCGATTATCCCCCAACTCATATGGCACGCTCGAATGAAATGCCGAGCGGCATTCGAACGGCGCAAAAATCAAATCAAACGGAGCCCCCACGTTGCCTCCAGCATGGCGTGGTTCCCTGCAGTCGGATCAGCCCTCAGAATGGCCAGCCCCACCTGGCTGATAAAATCGCCGAAAACCGATACCCCGCTATGAATGCGAAACGCCTGAACACCCTTACCTCATTGAGATTCTTTGCGGCCGCAATGATTGTCCTGCTGCATATGGACGGTACATTCTGGCCGACTGTGGGTCTCCAAGGCTTCACGACAGGGGTTTCCTTCTTCTTCGTTCTGTCGGGTTTCATTCTCAGACTGGTCTACGGGGAATTGCACTCGGCGGCCGAAATTCGCAGTTTCTATGTAGCCCGCATCGCCCGCATCTGGCCGATGCATTTGCTGTCTACACTTGTCTTGATGCTCGCTGCTGGCGAGGCGCTCCCATCCTGGAACATTGTTGCCGCCAATTTGCTTCTGGTGCAGAGCTGGGTCCCGCATCCGGACTGGTATTTCTCGATGAATGGTGTCGCCTGGAGCATATCGACCGAGTTCGCGTTCTATGCCGTCTTCCCGATTCTTTCATGGAAACTAGAAAAGACCTGGCGCATTAAGGTCCTCTTCACGGTCGGCGGCATCGTAGCCTGTGCGCTCATCTACCCCTTGATGCGCCCAGAAAATAGCGCAGACGCGCTCCTCGTTCTGGCCGGTCTGCTCTACATCAATCCGATTTCCCGAGTTTTCGAGTTTCTCGTCGGAATCCTTGCCGCCACGGTGTACAAAAAGGTACGGGCGACCGTTTCAGGTGGTCGTGCCGTCTGGACGGCCGCGGAACTTCTCGTATGCGTGATTGTTGCGGCTTGCGTCATGCGGGCTTGGCCGACATATCAAGCCATTGAGCCCTTTTCCCCCCAGCTCGCCGAATGGATTCTACAGAGTGGACAGTTTTGGGCGCTGTCTCTGCTCATCTTCGTATTTGCGATTGGACGTGGAGCACTAAGCTGGTGGCTAAGTTCGCGGCCGTTCGTCTTTCTCGGTGAAATCAGCTTCGCGATGTACATGCTCCATCAAGTCATCATCAAGGCTATGGAAACCCATCTCCGTGACTTCATGCTCGACCAGCCGGCGCTATCAACGGCGGTCTATCTAGTCGTCGTGTTGCTTTCGTCTTCGGCCGCCTTCGTGTTGTTCGAGAAGCCGACGCGCAACTTCATTCTCTCGAAGGCAACCGCCCGGTTTAACTCGGGTTCGTCCACGAAACAGACTGAGCAGCCGACACACTCTTCGCAGAATTGACCTGACCAGAAAGCGAAATCAACTGGCTTTGGCATTTATTAAGCCAAACGATAAAGCTCGCGAGAACCGCCTGCGCTTGCTCCTGTGTGTGCTGTTTGAATGACCACGTGCCGCTGGAAGCACACCAAAGCATCCCGCCGTCAGCACTTTGCGCGATGGTGGCTTGATTCGCCTGGTCCGTGATCGTGCTGGGATAGCTATAAGTATCCCCCAGCGCGCTAGACGAGAACCCCGAAACGATCGCGTTCGCACATGCGATGTTGAGCGCAGCACATTGCGCAGCCTGAGCTGTAGCAATCTGTTGGGCCGACGTGGGAGGAGGCACACGGATAAGCGCACCTTTCACGACCCGCCACTGTCCCTGTTGGCCCACATATGTTTCCCATTCTTGATCGGTAATACCAAGAATGTTCTGTTCTCCCGCCGGTGCGGGACTGTCATCACCGTCATAAATAGCCGTGATGTTCCCGTCCACGTCGTACGCGACTGATTTCTTACCCATGTTAGCTCCCAATGGCAATGAGCGACGCGTTCTCCGCGCCCGACGAATAGTTCTGAGCGTTGAACTGTGATCTCGAAATCGGCGAGAAATTGAACGAAGCGTTGCCGCCCGGCGCACCTCGTGATCCGACCACTGCATACGCGTTATTCGGAAACGCGATCGGGAAGTTGTAGGTCGTGGTCGCACCACCCGCGACGTTCACACTCATCCACTGAATGATCAAGCCGCTCGGAAGCTTTTGATAGCCGTTCGTGGCCAGATTCGAGCCAAACGATGCGGAAAACTGCAGCAATGCCGAACCGCCACAGATGTCCCATTGCCCGGCACGCGACACGAGCTCCAGAGAATCCCCTGGTCGAAGGACGACCGACGAAACCAACCCGCCTGTATAGGACCAGATGGAGTCACCGCCTTGTGTCGCGATGGTTTGGTTCGCGCCGGATTGGTTGACGAACACCATCTTCCCGGACTGCGGGACGCTTGATCCAGCCGGCAAGGTCGTCGTATATGACGCGCTCCCATTTAACTCAACCAACTGACCGGCGGCCGCCGCAGCTAACGTAGCTGCCGACGTGACCAGCAAAAAGCCAGAGAAGTTGCCAAGCGCGCGCTGCAATGTCCCCGAGAACGGGAGTTGCGCACTTCCGCCAGACGCGACCCATTGAGTACCGCCTGCCGACGTGATGAGCAGGCTATCGCCCGGCATCAGGATAATGCTCGTGTTGCCGCCGGCCGCAAGGATCGTGTCGCTTCCTGCGCGCGCAATGGTGACGTTGGCGCCCGTCGATGTGTTGTTGAACAGAAATGCACCGCCTAGCGGCATCGTGGCAGCCGATGGCAACGTAATTGTCGACGCTGCGCCACCCCAGAAATTGATGACCGATCCGGACTGCGAAGCCGTAAGCGTTTGGCTAGTCGTGTAGGCCGAGAACGTTTGGTAATTTCCCAGCGCACGCTGCAGGAATGCTGTCGTCGCGAGCTTATTCGAGTTGTCGAATTGCGGCGACGTCATTCCGAGAACCGTCGTGTAGCTTGCCAAATACCAAGCACCAGTATTGCTGACGAACTGAGCTTGCTCGCCAGGGTTCAGCGCAAACGTGTTTGACACGCCTCCGAACTGGCTGTTGATGTTCTCCGTCCCGCTCCCCTTAACGGTCACGCCGAGCGGAGTGGCAACGGTGATTGTTGCCCCATTGGGAACACCACCGACAGGTGGCAAAGTCAGGGTTGTACCTGCTCCGTATGCCCAAATGAATGCTCCGACGTGCCCGCCGTTCAATGATGCCGTGACGTTGATACCTTGAATGCCCGAAAACGACTCACCGGCTTGCTTCACAAACGCGGTCGTAGCAAGGCGCGTGCTGTTGTCGTACTGCGGAGCGGTTTGTGCGATCGGGCTTCGCGTGTAATGCGCAATAACGGTCCAGTTTGAAGCGTCAGAAACGAGTTCTACCGTTGCGCCGACGTCGAGTGAGAACGAGGCGGACGCCGACGCTTGGTTGTAGATGCTCGCGGTAGGAGTGGAAATCGTCACCCCCGTACCGTTTGACGTGACGTTCGTTACTGTATACGTGAGGTTGCTGGTTGCCGGGGCCGGCAACGTAATCGTAGACGGACCAATACCGCCAGCCTCAACCCACGATCCGGTATCAGACGCGGCAAGTGTCGCCGATCCGTTGATGTATTTTCGGGCCTGGAAATTACCGCTCGCTTGCTGCACAAAAGCGGTCGTCGCAATCTTCGCCGAGTTGTCGAATTGCGGAGGCGTTGTCGCGGTAGGTTGACCGGAAAAGTTCGGATTCTGCATGTTCGTGTGGAACACGCGATGCCAGAACGAACTGCCATCGGAAACTATCCATACCGAATCACCCGGTGTCAGCAACGCCTCGCCGTATTCAAGCCCATCGCCGCTCTGGACTGCCAGCGTTACCGCGCTCGATGCGAGATTTGAAAGGATGAATCCACCCTGGGTTGGTACGTTCCTGCAAGGTGGCAACGTAACCGTGAAACCACCTGCGCCCACAAGATAGATGATCGATCCGGCCTGCGACGCTGCGATCGTTTGATTCGAATTGACAGCAAAAGACCCGCCCGGCGCTATACCTCGGGCATTCACCCATGCAGCCGTCACGAGCTTCGTGCTGTTGTCGAACTGCGGCGGAGTAGTACCCTTCGGAACGCCGGTGAAAGTCGGCGAATCGATCGGAGCCTTCGAGGCGAGCGCGTTCAGAACCGTCGTTGCGAAATTCGGATCATTACCGAGCGCGTCGGCCAGCTCCTTCAAGGTATCGAGCGACTGCGGCGACTGGCCGACGAGCGCGGCGAGCTTTGCCGCAAGGTCCGTCTTCGTCGCGTACTGCGTATGCGGATCGGCCGCGCCAATGTGCTGCGCGAGGCCTGATTGCGACTGCTCGACCTGCGCTTTCAAATAGCGCGTGCGGCCGCCTAGTTGCTTCGCCTGTTTGTTCGAAACGCCGTCCGGGCCTCCTTCGACCGGGTCGGCCATTTCGATTTGGTAGAGGTCTTCCTCCCATTGGGAAGATTCAGAAAGTTTGCCCATTAACTGCTCCCGTGGTTGTACTGTCCGTCGTAGTGGGCGGCACCGTTGTAGCGCACCGGCACGCGACGGTATTCAAGACTGGCGAGTACACAACGCGCCGGCGCAAACGCGGCCAGCGTCGTGCGCAGCAACGTGGCTTGATCGTTGGTGATGGCGCGATCGAGCAAGATCACCCGGTAGGCGGCCCACAACCCGTCGCCGCCATACACCATGACGCCATCGTGGCGACGAGTCCCGTCGTAGTTGAGGCGGCCGATACCCTCGACGAGTTCGACCTCGCCGAAACCCAGGCGTCGGATCACCTCTCTGACCGCCCACGGTGTGCCCTTGTAGCGGTGCAGCTCGATTGCCCCCTTGATCAGGGCGCGCTTGGCTTCATCCGATTCGGCAAGGCTCCAACCGTCCTCGCCCATGACGGAGAACTGGTCGGCGAGGAACGGCAGCGCGGATGCGTCGACGCCGTCGATCAGATAGACCAGGAGTGGCGACAAATCGATGTTGTCGAGCCGCTCGGTCAATTGAGCGAACGCCTTGAAGCGTGTGTCTTTCGCCAGCGCCGGCGGCAAGAGCAGGTCAGCCATTTGCAACCCCGATTGGAATGACGCTGACGCTGGTACACCGCGCCCACTCGCTTCCCGTCAGCACGCGCAGCGCGAGGCCCGGCAGGTCCACGTCGTACACGCCTTGAACCTGTACGGCACGGCTGAGTTGGCGCGGGACGATGTCGCGCCCCAGGCCGGCGGCACGATCGGCGCGGTAGGTTTCCGCGGCGGATCGCGCCTGCGCAATCGCCGTGTCGGCGTCGGCATCCTTGTAAAGCGTCAGGCGGACGTCGATCGCATAGTCGACGGGAGTCGGCGGCCGGACGTCGACATAATCGGTCAGTGGGCGTCGACGCTCGTCGTTGAGGTTGTCCCGCACCAGTTGGAGAATCGCTTCGCTCGGCAGCCCCGTGTCGACGAGCGGATACACCTGGACGCTGCCCGGCGGAACGCCGTTGACCGAAACCAGCCGACCGTCGCGCATATCCATTTCCGGACCAATCACACCGACATCCACGATCGACTGGTGTGCGCTCTTGGCGTGAAACACGTACGCGAGCCGGGAGCCCGCCGTGCTGAACGCTTCCGGCGCCAACCGGATACGCTCGCGCAGCCGGTCGTTGTCTTCCTCCTCGTACCCGTCCGCGCTGATCTTGGTGTTGGCCACCGTCACGTCGACGTCGCCCAGGTCGTCGACGAGCGAGCCGAGCTGGCCCGGCTGCCAGCCGTTACCGAGTGAACCGAGGGTTTCGCAGGTTGCGGCCGCGTCGATCGCCAACTGGCCGGCGACGAGCGTTACGTCGATGTCAGTCGCGAACGAAACGGCGCCGTCGCTCGTCTCGACACGCGTGCCGGCCGCGATCAGCAGATTCGACGGCAGCGCGGCGTCGACCGAAAACCGAAGCGTCGTCTTCGCCGGCTGCGCCGGCAGCCGTGTCACGCCGACCAGCTCGCCAAGGTAGTCGATCATGGGAGCGCGGGCGAACGCGACGAGGTTCTGTTTCGCAGCCTCCTGGACACCGACCCGCACGAGGGTTTCGCGGTACGCAATGATGTCGATCATGACCCGCTCGACCTGCGCGGGATACAGCGTCTTCCCGGTGCGCGCCTCATAGTCGGCGACGATCTCGGCCGTAATGACCTCGGGGTCGCGGGCGATGAAATCCGGTTCGTCCAGCGTCATCGCGGCACCTCCGTTTCACGGATCACACCGTCAGCCAGGCGCCACTGGACCCGGATCGTCTCGCGCGACTCGGTGATCGATGGGATAACGCGCACGACCTCACAGCGCGGCTCCCAGCGGCGGACAGCGTCGACCGATTCGCGCACCACATGCGGCGTGGCGCGGTCGATTGGCATGTCGAGGTACAAATAGAGCCTGGAGCCGAACTCAGGGCGGTGCGGATCGCTGCCCTGGGGCGTTCCGAGAATCAAGCGGATCGCCTGATCGATGTCGTCCACGCCCTCAACCACGCCCTCGCGGTTAAGGGCCGGCTGCCAGTGAACGGAGGTGATGTCGGAGAGCTGGGTCATGCGGCCATGTTGCCGCGCGACCAGTCGGGGGGATATTAAAGCCGGCTAAAAGCTCAGTGGCTGTGGTGGTTCGAGTTGCCGCCGGTGTCCATGATCGTGCCCGTCGCGCTCACGTTACCGTCGACCTTCACGTTGCCCGTCAGCATAGCGCCATCGCCGCCAGAGCCAGCCATACCGCCCTCGTAGGTCAGTTTGCCCTTGACCGTGACGTTACGCGTGAACTCTGCCTCCGGCACATCGACCGTCACCTTGTCGGCCGCGCGCAGCACGATCTCCGACTTCGAGTCGACGATCACGGTCTGCATGCCCGAGCACGTCAGGGTGTGCGTTGCGCGGTCGTACTCAAGCAACGCGCCATCTTTGAAGCGGACGACGAACTTGTTCGAGTCCGTGACCGGCGGGCGATCGGCATCGGAGTAGATGGCGCCCAGAATGACCCCGTCCTCGCAGCGGCTGTCCAGGAGCACGGCAACGTGTTCGCCGTCATCGTAGGTCCAGCATGCCTGATCGGCCAAGGTCTTCGGATACGCGATCGGCAGCCACATGGTGCGCATGTTGCCGAGGTCGGTCAGCCGCACACGCGCGAAGCCGGGCTTCGACGCGCTGACCGTGCCGAACTTGATCGTCGCGCCGAACTCGTCGAGGGTATCGTTCATTTCTTCTTGCCTTTCGCTGCAACGGGCGTTGTTCCGACGACACCGACGTCGCCCTTCGCCGTGACGCCGTAGACCTGCAGCCCTTTCGTGGACTTTTTCGCGGTGCCGCCGCCTTTGCCAGCCTGGACGGCGATCGCCGAGCGCTTCAGCTCGACTTCCGTTTGGTAGCCGCCGCCTCGGTCAAGGCGATGGCGTGCCGACTCGATCAGGTATTTGCCGGACAGCTTGCCGAGTTCGAGCAGCTCGATCGACGCGCCGGCGGCCAGCTTCGTGTCGCCGGTCATCTCGACCGATCCACCTGTTTGCTTGAGGTTCGCCTGGTCAAGCGCCGCACGTGCCTTCGTCTGCAGTGTCGCCTTGGAGCCGGCCCGCGCGGACAGCCGCAGCGTGTCGCCGCTGGTCGACTGACCGGACTGTTTGCGCTTGCCCGCGGCCGCCTCGGACTGACCGACGACACCTACGGAATCGCCTGTCACGCCGTAGACGACGAGCTTCTTCGTCTTCGGGTTGTGATAGCCGACTTTGGCCTGCGCGTAGACGTCTTTGATCTTGTCGCGCAGGCGGATCGTTTTCAGCTCGGCGCGCTTGAACTGCAGGACAGCGTCTGAACCTCGCAGGTCGGCGAGTTCGCTGAAGATGAGCTTGCTGCCCGAAATCTTGAACGCATAACCGTACTCGTGCGCGAGCCGCGTCAGAAACGCAACATCTTGCTCCTGGTACTGCGTGACTCGGTCGATGCGAATATCCCGAATCCGGCCGGTGAGCGTCAGGTGGTTCCGCTTCGCGACACGCGCTGCGATCGTCGCCAGCGTCGTGTGCTCGTACGCCTTGGCCTTGCGGCTTCTAACGGACGCCTTCACGCCCGTGCCGAGCCCGTGGATCGTGACCGTCGAGGCCGGATCGTTGAAGCCGATCTCGTCGATCTCGAAGCGACCGCACGCGAGCAACGGCGCCCCCGTGTAGCCGATCTTCAGCGTCAGCGCGTCGCCTTTGCCCGGATACCACGCGTCGAGCCATCGTCCGTCCGTGTCTTCGAGCACGACCTCGATTTCGTCAGACTGGCCGGAAAGGAAGTCGGTGTACGACACCGACACGACGTAAGGCGCAATGTCGTTGGTGATGTTCTTCTGCTCGTATACGAGCGTGAAGATGGGCTCAGGGACGTCGGCGACCGACGTCGGGGTGGCGATCACCGCATCCACGGCGGAAGCTCCTCATCGACTACGTCGTCGGCGGCCACGACCGGAATTGACAGCACAATGCCGCTCGCGAGCACTGGCGTGATCGGCACGCTGGGGTTCGCGGCAATGATCCGTTCATAGGCAAACGGGTCGCCGTAGTACCGGTAGGCGATCTGATCCCACCGTTCGCCCTCAGTTGTGATGTGGGTCAGAAACATCAAATCCTCCGCGTCACGACTAGCCCGGCCAGTTTGCTCAAACTCGGCGCAGCGGAACTCAGCGCGCCGGTCGCCGTCGAGAGCTGCCCAGCGGCCCGGTCGATCGCGCCGGTAATTGTGCCGATCGTCGCGTTCGCCAGGCCGCCTTGCGCCGAACGCACCGCATCCAGCGCGGTATTGCTGGCGCGCAAGATGCCAGCCGCTTCAGGAATCTGGTCGGTCACCGACGCCAGCGCCGGCGATAGCTTCGACAGCGGCGCGGCCGTTTCCTTGATGTTCGTCAGCACACTCGACGAACGGCTCAAGGCCGAAAGCGGATCGTCTTTCAGCTTCTGGACGGTCTTGACCGCGTCGACGGCGACTCGCATGGCAGATTTCGCCTGGTTCGCCCAGGTCACGGCCTGCTGGATCGTGCCTCGTACGGTGGCTACCGTCGACGAGACGCTGGAGACTGCCTGCGCGGCCGCCGGCGGCACCTTGGGCTGGACGGCTGGCGGCTTGAGCGCGTTCTTCTTGTCGCCCACGAACTCGCGCAGGGTGATCTGCGCATCGAGGGACAACACGGTTCCCGACGTGTCTGTCTGCTTGCTGGTCGATTGAACCTCGGTCAACACGAACCAGCCCTTGTAGTCGCCATTGCCGAACACAAGCGCCATGGCCTGTTTCGCGCTTACCGCCGCGCGCAGCTTCGCCAGCTCGGCTTCCGGGTCGCAGTACCAGTAGTGAAACGACAGCGCGATCCGGATTTCGTCGAGCTTGTCGCCCATGCGTTGCAGCCGCGGTTTGCCTTGCAGCAGCGCGTGCTCGGCGTAGTCGGCGCCAAACGTCGCATCAAACCCATCGAAGTAGCCGATCAGGTCGAATTCGATATCACCAAGAATTGCAAACACGTCAGCTCCTGTATGCGCGGCGCTCGCGCTTCGCGAGCAGCTCGTCGAGCATGCGCTCCAGGTCGCGCAACGACAGGTTGAGCCCTTGCTTGACCTGATCTTTGACGCCGTCCGGCGAGCCGCCCTGGACCGTGATATTTGGCGAGAAGTGGACCACGATCCCAGAGCCGGCTACCGATCCACCGGCCGGCGACCCGCCACGAGCTGCGTTGATGCGCTGCAGGGACGCGGCGGCCGCCGCCTGCGTCGCCATGCCTGCAGCCGCGCGTGCGGCGACCGCCGACGATCGGCCGATGCCGATCGCGGCGCCCTGGGCGATGTTGTCGCCGAAGCCCATGAAGACGCGGGACGGCGACTTGATCCCCAGCGTGTTCGCGAACCACGCCTTCACGTTGCTGCCGAATTCGACCAGCGTGTTTTTCGCGGCGGTGAAGCGATTGCGAATGCCGTTGACCAGGCCGTCGATCAGGTGCGAGCCGAAATCGGTGAAGGTTTTCGGGAGTCCAACGCCGAACCACCCGAGCACGCCCGCGAACGCGCGATAGAACAGGCCCAGCGGCGACCAGTTGATGATCAGGCGCATCACGCTACCGATTCCGCCCGCGAACGCGGTGCGAATCGAGTTCCAGATACCCCCGAAGAACTGCTTGATCGGCGTCCAGTAGCGGTAGATGAGGTATGCGCCGACGGCGATCGCGGTAATGGCGATTCCGATCGGATTGAGCATCAGCGCGCGGCCCAGCCAGAGCACCGTGCGCCCAGCGAGCAGCAGACCTTGAACAAGGCCGCCGCCCAGGACACGACCGAGCATCAGCGCCCCGCGCGCCAGAAAGCCGAAGAACGACAGCGCCTGCGTACCAAGTCCCTTGGTGAGCCACCAGATGGCTTGACCGACCAGCTTCACCGGCCCGACAACCGTCATGACGAGCCCTTGCCCGAACGGGACCAGGGCACGGCCGACCGCCAGCGCGCCGCGTCCGAGCCCTATAAACAGACTCCCGGTACGTCCGACCGCGCCGGCAAGTTTGCCGGCCGCGCCAGCGCCCATGCCGAAAATCTGGAACACGGTGGACAGACGAGAGCCACCACCGGCCAAGAGCGCGCGAAACAGCGTCCACTTCGCCCCGACCGTCGTCAATGCCGTGCTGACCATGTTCAGCGGCGACTTGACGAAGAAATTCAGCCCCCAGCCGGCCGCGAGCGTCGCGACCTTCATGCCGATCACGGCCGTTGCGAAACCGACCACGCCGCGGATCAGGCCGGGGTGGGCGGCCGCGAACTGCCCGGCACGCTGGATCAGCGGCGTGGCCGTGTTCATCAGGTCTGTGAGCGACGGCAGCAGCGCGCGGCCGACCGTGATTGCGGTGTCAGCAATCTGCGTCTGAAAGCGGCCCCACGCGACGGTCGCCAGCTCCGCGCGGCGCGCGTAGTCCTGGTCGATCGTGTTCAGCGCCTGCGCGCTACCCATGTCCTTCTTGTTCTGCTGATACTTGTCCCAGCCCTGGCGCATCGCGAGCAGGTGGTTGATGGTCTGGATGTCCTGGAACACCTCATTCAGGCCGAAGCTCTCCATCAGCTTGCGCTGGGCTTCTTCGTCGCCCTTGGCGCCGGCGGCCTTCCATTGCTTCATGAACGCATCGCCGCGCGACGCGATGAACTTCTGTGCAATCTGCAGCGAACCCTCGTAGCTCGAGTAACCGCCGGCGACGAGGTTGGACATCGACTTTTGATAATCGACACCAGCTTTCTTGTAGGCGTCGATGGTCGCCTTCGCGTTCATGTGCGACAGCCAGTTGCGCAGGTTCGTTACGGCTTCGTCGCCGCTGCCGGCGCCTTCGCGGCCGACTTCGAGGCTCGCGATAATCTGCGTCAGTGCGTCTTGCCCCTTGATGCCCTTGGCCGCGAACGCTGCGGTCATTTCGGGCAGGGCTTTCGCCATATCCTTCAGCTCGAACCGGCCGAGCTTGCCGCCATACGCGGCGCGGTTGAACGCTTCCTTCAGCGCCGCGTCACCCTTGATTCCCAGCGTCTCCGAGAACGAATAGACCATGCCCGCGAGGTCTTTCATGTCGGCGTTCGTCGCCGTCGCCACGCGCCCGAGCAGGTTCGACTTTTGCCCGGCTTCCTTCGCGTCCATGCCGGCCGCGACCAGCGTGCCGACGCCTTCCAGAATGGAGTTATGGCCCTGGCTCGTGGCAACGGCCGCGCGGCGCATCGTCTCGCCGATCCGGAACTCTTCGTCGCGGGTCAGGTTGCCGGTAATTGCAATGTCGCGCAGCCCGGCTTCGAAGTTGGCCGCCTGCTTCACGGCGCCGATGACCGGCGCAGCCGTTGCGACCGCCGTCGCGTACGTGCCGAGCATGTCGGCGCCGATCGCCTGGCGTTGCTCGCGCAATGCGGTGCCGCGTGCCAGCCGGGTCGCAAGGGCCGCTTGCTTCGCCTGGACTTGATCGATGGTGCGGCCCAGGCGGTCGTACTGGCCCCGCAGCTCGGCGATATTGCGCATCGGATGCGCGACCGCCCGCGCCATCGTGTCGCCGAGACGGGTATGCTTCGCGCGCAGCTCGTCGGCGACCCGCCCGAGGCCGTTGAGCGTCGTACGCGTGCCAGATAGCGCGGCGCCGAAGCTACCGAGTAGCGTCGCGCCGATCTTTACGCCAATATAGAATTCGCTTGCCATACCCTTACCGGAAAGTGACGAGGCCGCCCATGAACATCCAGTCCATCGCCGAAGGCATTACGTACACCGCGATCGCGATTGCCGGCGTCGTGCTTGCCGTGTGGCTGTTCATCGAACTGCCCTGGTGGTCCGTGCCGATCGTGTTCGGCATCGTGGCGTTTTTCGGGTTTGCCTTTCTCGGGCCGGCCATCGTGGCCGGCTCGTACCTCATCGCGGCATTGATCAAGGCCATCGTGTGGCTTTGCGGCCGGCTCGGGCGCCGGGCCGCCTGATCTCAGGATTGCTTCGTCGCGTCGATACGCCGCTTGATTTCCCGCTCCGCGGCGTCGATCCAGTGCCAGTAGTCGTCCATGTCCAGTTCAGCGATCTCGGACGGCTGAATCTTCAGCACCAGTAGCAACACCTCATCCAGCGGTCGCAGCGCCGAGTCCAGCGTCTGCGTTTCCTCGCTCGGCGGCTGATCGCTGGGAGCCCGCATCTTCGGCGGTATCCCGTCCCTCAACCATGCGGCGAAAGGCATCCATGAGCCGCTTCGAGTCAGCAAGATCGAGTTCGCCGATATCTTCGACGGTGAGGCCCGTGAGCATGCCGAGCAGGAAATCTTCCTGTTCGCCCGGGTCTTCGCTGTACTTGGCCGCGAGGGCCATTTCCTTGCGCTTGCCGCGACGCAGATCCAGCTCCGTGAGCATCTGGCCGGTAGCGAGTTTGACGGGGAATTTGAGGGGGATTTTCACGACGTGCTCCGTGGTGGTAGAGCACACATTGTCGATTCGCGCGCGCGTTCGCACTTTCAGCGCAGATTAAAAAAGGCCCGCCGAAGCGGGCCAAGACGACAACGACTACGGAGGTGTTGGGTTAGCCGCCGATGTTGGCGCGGAAGTCGGCCAGCATGTCTTCACCGCCGACGCGGAAGATGTTCGCCAGATAATCCAGCTCCAGCACTTCCTCGCCGTCGATGACCTGCTTGATGTAGGTCGCGCCGAACGCGGAGCTGAAGTCCGCGTTCTCGTGTTGCTTGTACGTACCGAGCGGGTTCTTCTTGAACATCACGGTCAGGTACGTCACAAGGCTGACTTCCTGCACGCGGCCCTGTGCGCCGTAAGTCTCAATGCTGGAACGGCATTGCAGTGCGACAGCTTTAAACGGGTTCGCCATCGCCTTCGCCACGTCGGCGTAGAGCGAGTTCCACTTGATCTCGCCTTCGAGCTTGTCCAGGCCGCCCGGCAGCTCGACCTTGCCGATCATGCCGAGCGCCTTGTGCTCGGCCATGATCGCTTGGACGTCCGGCAGCTTGATTTCCTCGGCCTTGCCGAGCATCGAATTGTTGCTCAGATACACGTTGGCGTTCGTGATCCGGTTGATTTTGACGCCACCCGCCATGATCAGTTACCTCCCTTCAGGGTGAGCAAGTACTCATCGGTGATTTCCGTCTCGTACGTCAGGCGTTCGAGCGGCGGCGGCACCGTGTACTTGTAGCTAATGAGCAAGTGTCCGGCGGCCAGTTCCTCTTTCGGGTTGCGGGCCGGATCGAACCACGCCTTGAAACCGAGCAACGCGCCGTCGCCGATCAGCTTCCGGCCAAAGCCGTTTACCGACTCGACGAGCGAGTCGATCAATCCTTGATCGATCGGCATGTCGGTGAATTGCAGGCTGAAGTACCGGATCGACTCGTTGATGACGTCGCCCGTACGCCGTACGTTTTCGAAGTTGCGCATCTTCGTAACGGTCGGCCATGCCGCGGTGCGGTTGCCCCACAGACGAAGGCCCGAGCCGTACGAGCTGAACACAGTCGTGATGCCCTGTTCATTGAGCATGTTCACGTCCGATTGCGGATCGTCGATCATCGCCGACAGCGGCCGCTCGACGCCCGTGACGCCGACGAGCTGTTGATTGGAACTGGACCACCAGTAGCCCTTGTCCAGGTCGACACGAGCGCGAAGGCCCGCTGCACGCGATGAGAGCGGCTCCAGGCGTTCGGCGTTGGTCGCAGTGTCGTAGACCTTCACGTGCGGATAGCAGAGGCGCACGCGGTCGCTGGACGTGTTGAAGTTGATCGTGCCCGCCGGCCCGCGGCCGGCCAGCGCCTGCGCGAGCGTGGTGCCGATCGGCGCGTCGATGTACGCGATCGCGCCGAGCTGGACGGCCATCGCCTCCAGCTCGACCGCAACCGAGTTTTGCGTGCAGTACGCCGGCGCGATCAGAATCTTCGAGAAGTAGCCGTACAGGTTGTACGTATCCTTCAGTGCCTTCATGCCCGTACGCATGCCGGCCGCGTTCACCGCGCCGATGATGTCCGCGGCCGTGACCTTCGTCGGGTCCGCGTAGTCGTACGTCGCTTTGGCGGTCGCAGCACCGGCCGGAATCGTGCCGGTCTTGATCCGCGTGATTACGCCGTTGATGAGGTCGACGGCGTAATCGGTGCCTTCGGCGTACGTCGCGCTGCCCGAATCGTTCTTCAGCACGAGATTCGCCGCGGCCGGGTGCGCCAGTTTGGCGCGGCCAGTCGCTGCGTCAAACGTGATCGGCTCGCTCGCGGCATTGCTTTTGTGGACGTTCGGGTCGAGCACGTTGATCACGATCACCGTGCCGCTGCCGTAGTCGTAGACCGCATCGAGCGCTTGCGGGATCGTGAAGCCCGTGAGCTGCGGCCCGAACTGGGCGGCGTCGACGTCAGACAGCGACTGGACCGGCGTATTGACCGGCCCGATCGGCGCCGTGCCGATCAGGCCGATGACGGCCGATTTCACGACCTTGACGGGCCGCGAGCCGGTTTCCTTTTCAATCGTCTCGACGCCATGCAGATAATTTGCCGCCATCGCTCAGACTCCCTTCACGGCGACCGCGTTTGCGGCGGCCTTCTGTTGGTCTTCCGGCACGCTGGGGCGCGCGGGCTTGGTCGACGGCGCTGCGGCCGGCGTCAGGTAGCCCATCGCGAGCAGCGTCGCCGTGTACTCGTTCCCCTCGGGCAGCTCGACTTCAGCGCCCGTGTGAAGCATCACTTCCTGGACGTTTTCGCCGTCCTGCAGCGTGACGCCGCTGGTCGGTCCGCTGTACTGGTATTTCACGATTCCTCCTCGTAGGTAACTTGCGTCAACAGCGGCCTGTCGTCCGGCTCCGTATCCTCGACAATCACCGCACCCGCCGAAAACTCGATCACGTACTGCCACAAGCCGGCCGACTCCCCCAGAAACTTGTCGCTGACTGCCGCCAGCTTTTTGCAGTCCGGCGGGCGGAAGCCCACCAGGGCGGTGCGAACGTGATCGAGCACATCGATCGCACCGCCGCGGCCGTTGAGCTGGCGCAGCACGATCGCAACGGCGAACTTCACTCGCCGCGGCTGCACCACCATGTCGGTGTCGACGGTCGTGTCGTACTGGCTGCCCGGATAGCTGACCAGCAACGCGCCGATCGCATGGTTGAGCCGGTATTCGTCCGGACGCTCCGGGAAGTACTCCGCCACGAGCGCCGGCAGCTTGACGCGAAGCCTTGCTACGACGGAGTCGACCATTTCAAGCGTCGTCGCCATCAGAAGCGCTCCAACAGGTCCGCGTCGAACTGGCGACGGCGGGCGCGTACCTTCATCTCGCCGGGTTCGGGTGTCGCAGGGCCGCTCGGGTCGCCGATCGTCAGCTTGTTGTCGCGGATCTTTTCGAGCATGTGCATCGATGCCTTGAAGGTCTGCGACACGGTGTCCGGCAGTGCCGCGCCTTCCGGTCGACGGGCATACAGCCAGTGCCGAGCCAGATTGACCGTGACATCCTTGATGACTGTCGGCACCGGCGACAGCGGCAGGTTGTAGCGGCCGCGCAAGTGCGCGTCGACGATTTCCTCCGCCTGGCGCACGGCGCTTTCGACGATGTCGGTATTGATCGTCGTCGGTGCCGGTGCGCCGTAGTCGGTGGTCGTGTCGTTCGTCAGCTCAATGAGCGTCCGTTCCGGCACGGCCAGCTTCAGGTCGGCGAGCGTGCAATAACGCACGTCAAATACCCCGCAGGATGCGGATGACATCGCCGGCGGCCGTCGCCGCATCGAGCGCGTAGCCGTTCGATGCGCCGGTCGCCTTCGGAATGGCCTGACCGGCCGCGTCCGCCTCGACTTCGGCGTGCTGGTCGACCGGCGCACCGGCCATGACCAGGATGACGCCGAGTAGGTTGACCGACGCTTGTTCGCCGGCATCGGCGGTCGCTTCGGCAACGCCGAGCGCCTTCGCGCCGGCTGCGCACACGCCACCATCGAAACCGACGAACTGGAAGCGATTCAGGCCGGCGGCAGCGGTAACGGACGTGGTAAGGATCGGTTGATGCGTTTTCATGAGTCATGTTCCGTTCGGGTGTGTCTCGCCCGAGGGCGAGACGTGGTCAGTACGGGATTCGGAGGCGCGAGCGATCAGCCGTTGATGCCCGAGATCAGGTAGCCGGCGTCCGAGCCGAGCAGGTACGGCCGGAAAATGTCCGTGGCCCGCACCAGTTCGAGCTTGCCGTCTTCGATGCGCGTGTCGACGACCGGATTGCCTTTCTTGCGCAGCGTGTAGCCGTAGGACGGTTCATACGGCGTGCGCTGTTGGCCGCCGCGCTGCAGCGGAACGTAGGCGAGCACGATGTTGGCGCCCCAGATGTCCGTGAAGCGGTCCTTGTCGTCGGCATAGATGGCTTCACCGACCGCGATGTTCTCGACCTCGAAGATTTCCTTCAGCAGGTCGACGGTCACGATGCCCTTCATCGAATACTTGATCTTCTCGATGAGCTGCGGGTGTGCCTTCAGCGTCTTGTAGGCCGACGCGCCGATCACCATCGTGTTCGGCCGGCGGCCGATCTTCGTTCGGATCGCTTCCTTGCCGTCTTCGACGACGCCGACCGGATCGCTGTTGGCTGCGGTGAACTTCTCGGTTGCGCTGAGTTGCTTCTTGTTGCCCGACGCGTAGCTGCTCGGATTCTGCGCGAGGTCCGCGACCATCTTTTCGCGGCGCAACTGGATCGCGTCGGTCGCAGTCTGGACGGCGGCTTGTTCCAGCGGAAACGCCGATTCCTGGTCTTCCCGGTAGTCGATCGGATACTCGAGATCGTGCTCGTCGAGGTTCACGTCGACGCTACCCAGGTCTTCCGGATTCATGCGATTCGACTTCGCGCGCAGCGCACGTTCCGTCTGGTAGAGGCGGAACGATTCCTTGCCGAACTTCGGAATCTTGCCGCCTTCCTTTTCCACTTCGACGATCGGCATCAGGGTCTGGCCGATGAATTCGGCGTTCGTGTAGCCGATCGCGAGATTCGTCAACACGGGGTCGACGATTCGCAGTTTCGAGAGACGTCCCATCATTTCTCCTGGCTCAATGGCCTTTGCAGTGGCTTTCGCCGGTGGTTAGCGGATCACCGCGTTTGCGGCTGCCGCGTAGTCGACGTTGTGCTCGCGCATGTACGCGCGAATGCGGCCGTCCAGCTCGACGCGTTTCGGGTCGACGTTCTCGCCGTACTCGACGGTGTCGGCGCCAGTCGTCGTCACGCCAGCGCGTTCGCGCGTTGCGTGTTCGCTGAAGTCGACGACCTTCGGCAGCTCGCCGAGGAACGAGCGGAAGGCGGTCGCCAGCGGCTGCTTGGCATCACCTTCGCCAAACTCGAACGGCTCGCGCGCGGCGAAATCGAGCACCGCGACGACCGCATCCTTGTGCTTCGGCGCGAGCGTGCCGCCGGCGACGAGCTGCTCGGCATACGACACGTGCTCGCCGTGGCGGCGTTCGTCTGCCGCCTTGCGCTCACGCGCCTGCGAATCGGCAAGCTGCTGCTTGAGCTGGTTGTTTTCGGCCTCCAGGGCGGCCTTTTGCTCGGGGGTCACTGCGGCGTTCTCCTGCTGAGTGGTGGTGGGTTTGGTTGCCGCGCCGCGCTCGGCGAATGCGCTGGTCGGCGCATCGTCTTGCCGCGCGACCTCGCGTATCGACTCGATTTGCCAGTCGGGAATGACCGTGTCGGCCGTGTCCTGGCCGAACTGCGTGAGCAGCCATTCGCGCATGCGGCGCCAGAGGCCTGCGTTCAGCTCTTGGCCCCAGTCGCTGAATTCGACGACGCCTTCGTTGCCGTCGCTGAAATTGACGTCGCGCAGGCCCTTGAGGGCCGGCGGCTGCGCGCCCAGAAAGCCGACGTGGCGCAGGTAGTAGACGCCGGGCGTCGGGTTGTGCGGCGAATCGGGGTGATAGAAGCTGGCGCTGATCTTCTTGAAGCGCCCGGCGCTGACGAGTTCGGCGAATGCCGGATCGACCTGGGCGGGTTCGGCCTGCAGGTTGCCGCCAGCCGCAGAGAGTGATGCGACCCAGCCCCACGCCGGCGCGTTGTCGCGCGGATGGCCGATGACGATCGGCGCTTCGTGGACCTTCGGGTCGTATGCGGCAGCCGTCGCGGCAAGATCCGTTTCGGCGAACTCAAGCACGCGACCGCTCATGTCGGTCTGCGTGCCTGCCCGGAAAATGTGGAGTGGTTTCGCGTTCATGCTGCCCATCATCGGGCGGCGAACGGAACGGGTCTTTTAATCGGCTTTACGATTGAACCGGCGCTGTACGCGCGATGTGGGGAGCGCGGCAGGTTCGAACCAAACTCATAAAGCCTTTATAAAACTTTACGAGGCAGCTTCACGGCGCTTTGGCTATCGTTGCGCGCCTCGGGTGGTCCGGAGGCGCGCAGAGCGCGATCGGCTCGTCGACAGGTTAGCGACGATTCGCTGCGTCCATCAAGTGACGCAGGATGGTGTTGAGCACGGGCTCGACGGCTTCAGGTTGCAGCTCGCCGTCGGCCGTGACCGGCAGCCACGGGCGGGCGGGAATGGTGACCTTCAATCCGCGACCGGCCTGCCCGCCGAACTGGTGAATCGCGGCGTACTCCTTGTTGCTGCCAATGACGGCCGAATTGTCGTCGTGATCAGTCGAGACGCTCGCGGCCATTTGGCCACTGTCCTGCAAGATCAACAGCCCAGCCTTGCGACGCGACGCGGCCGCAGTCAGCTCGCCGTTTTTCTTGTACGCCTTCTTGCCGCCGACGCGCATGTGAATCGTCGCTTCCGACAGTGCCTGCCAGCGCGGCCGCCCCTGCGCGGCGAAGTTGTCCTCGGTGACCGACACCAGCGCCTGGGCGATCTTGCGCATCGCGCCGGCCTTCTGATGGCCGGCCTGTTCGAGCTGGAGCAGGCGCGTGCGCAGGGCCGAGTCGTCGATCTGGAAACTCACGAAATCGCTCACTGCAATTCCCTCCTGGCGATCGTGCCGAGATCACCCGTGTATCGAGACAGGTCAGGCTGCCACGCCGCAGCGCCGGGGTTGTAGCTCCAGCCGACGTCCGGCGACACGACGATTTCGCGGCGCGTGACCGGGTCGACGGTGCGGAACGTCGCGACCTCGCGCATCTCGCCGGTTTTCTCGTTGACCAGCTTGAGCGTCTTGCCGAGGCGGTCGCCGGCCGCCTCGACCTTGATGCCACGCACGACGATCTCATCGTGCGACAACGCAACCACGCGGCACCGGCAGCCCCAGCCATTTGGCGGATAAAACGACTGCCAGAACGGATCGTCGTAACGGAACACCTTGCCGTTCATCGCGCGGTGGCTCGGGCGCGTGCGACTGTCCAGGATCGCGACGTACATCCAATACGGGCGGTCGTCGACGTTCGCCATTTGTTCGGCGTAGCGCCCGGCCATGTAGGCGGTCTGCAGGTTCGTCCGGTAGATCGTCTGCAGGCGCCACGGGCTACCGAGCTGAACCTGGGTGATCTCGCCCGTGTCCTGGTCGACGTGTTCCTGCTTTCCCCACCAGCCCTTGGATTGCAGGACAGGCGTCAGCTCCTTCGTGAACCAGCGCAGCGTCTTACCTTCGCTGATCGCGGTTTCGACCGCATTGCGAATGTCCTGCAGGATGTCCAGGCGCGTGACCTTGGCGACCGTGAACGCCTTCGCCTGAGCGTCCTGCCAAAGCTCCTCCCAATCCCACGTGATCTCATAACCCTTGCTGCGCAAGTACTCGATCGCCTTCTTCGGCGGGAGCTTCATGCAGTAGCCGAGATCGACCGCTTCAGGCATGGAGACGCCCCCAGAGGTTCGCGACGAAGATCGCGCGTGCAAGACGTTCCTGCAACGCGTCTGCGTCGAGGTTCGGATACAGCTCGGCGAGCATGCCGAGCAGCTCGTCGGCGCTCGCGCCATTCGCAATCCGCTTTAAAAGCGGCGCGACCAGCGCCTGGGCGTCGGCATTCAGGTCATGTGCCGACAATGTGTTAAGCGCAGCGTCGAGCGCGTCCTGGTCGGGCGCCTCGAACTCTGCGAAGGATGCGGCGCCCACGGCATCAACGGCGGACACCGGCAGAGGCCGTTCGTCCAGGTCGCCATCCTGCAGGTTGTACGCCCGCTTGAAATACGCCGGCGTGAAGCGCGCGCCAGCTTGCGTCAGCTTCTGGTCGCGGCCGGCCTGAATCTCGTCGACCTGTTCCTGCTCCCACATATCGAAGACAGGCCGGGCGGCGCCGTCGAAGTTCAGGTCACAAATCCAGCGGATCAGCATGTTCATCGCTTCGGCGACGATCGCCTTGTCGCCGTCGCGAATGTCGTCCGTTACCTCAAGCCCGGCCTGCGCGGACGCACGCGTCGACGTCGCCTCGGTGGTCTGGTTCTGGCCCAGCAAGGCAATCGACACCTCGCCGCGGCAGAAGTGCAGCAGGCGCTCGTAGACGTCGGCGCTGCCGCTCTTGCCGGCGGCTTCCTTGATCTCGATGCTGGAATCGTCCGGGACGACGGCGACAGCATCCTGCACCATGTCTTCCAGGCAATCGAGCAGCAGGTTCTTTTCGCCATCGGATGCGCTGCGCGGGTGCTTGCCGACCAGCATCGGCGAACCGTATTTCTCGGTGAACTGCACCCAGAATTTGAGACCGCCTTTCTTGAACGTCGTCGGCCAGAAGCACATCGACAGGTCCGGAAAGCCGTAGGGGTTCAGATATGTCGCCTCCTGGCGCGGGACCAGGAACTTGCGTGCCGGCAGTTCCTCACCCTGAACCCAGTGTTCTTTGCTTCGAAAGCGGAGCTGGTTCTCCGGGTCGTAGACGAACCAGTCGGCCGGCTTGCCGACGACGTCGATCGGCACGATGTATTTGCCGACCTTGCCCCAAGCGATCTCCATAGGCTGGTAGCCGTACAGAACGGCGTCCAGCATTTCGGTCACGATCCGGGACAGGTCGAGGTCCGCGAAGACGTCGGCGATCGACTTCGCGACGCGACTCTTGGCCTGGCCCCGGTCGAGGCCCCATTCAAGCGCCTTCACGGCCGCCTTGCGGCGGCGCACGCAACCGCCGACGTGCGCGTCCGCGCGCAGCTCGCGGTAGACGCGGATGTCCTTGCCGAGTGCTTTGAGTACCGGGTCGGGATTCGGCAGGTACATGCCGAGCGCGAAGAAGTCGATGCTTCGCGCCCGCGTCGCGATCTGCGACGACAGCGACGTGTCCGGCTCGCCGAACGTTACAAACTCGGTGGGGCTGACCCACAAACCCTTGCTCATGCGTAACCCTCTGTCATTCGGACGCTGGAACGGCGCCGCCGCGATTTGGCGGTCACCGGCCCCTTGTTCAGTTCTCGGCTTGCGTAATACGCCAGCGCGACCGCCACGGCGGCGTCGCCGTGGCGCTTGCCGTCGTCCTGGCCGGTCGTGCGCACGTCCGGGATGCGCGGCACGCCCTTGATGACCTGGACGGCGCGCAGGTCCGCGAGCACGTCGGCATCCTTCGGAAGGCCGTCGAGCGTGCCATCTTCGAATGCCGCCTTCACGGGCGGCATGTGCTCGCGGTACCACGACTCCGACAGCATCACTTGCTGGATGCGCGATGCGCCGTAGCGCTGCATCGCGATTTCGGCGAGGTACTGGCCGTTGCCGCGTGCGTCGAAGGCGCCGCCCGTGAAGCGCGGGAGCCGGTCGAGCAGGTAAAAGGCAATCTGTTCCTGCTGCCGGAACGGTACGTTGCGCAGCTCGACGATGAACGGCACGCGACGAATCAGGTTCTGTTGTTCGATCAGCGGCACGTGGACCGTCAGGTCGCCGGTACGGCCGAAGTCCTCGCCGTTGTACGAGCGGGCGTCGGCCGGGAGCGCCGCGAGCAGCGGACCGAGCGTCGCTTCGAGCCAATCGCGGCATTCGGCTGCGCGGATGTGATCGGGAAGCACCTCGAAACCTTGTTTGCAGGCCCAGCGCAGCACCGGCGTATCAGCCGACATGCGCGACTCGATCAGCGCGCGCGACAGCCATGCGCCGCCGCTGTTCTTCGGCACGCAGTCCAGTTCTTCCTCGGCATCCGCGCCGTACGACGCACGAATGTCCTTGACCCACTTGGCTTCGCCCTCGGCCGTCCAGGCTTCGCCCTTGCGCAAACAGATGCGTTGGTAAAGCCCGTCGCGAACCGCATCCTCGAACGTGATGCGATGCAGGCTGTACGGCTTCTTGCCGGTGCGGACGTCCGTGACCAGCTCGTTGAACGCGTTGTCGACGCCGTCGTGCGTCGAAATGATGTGGACCTGCCCGCCCCACATCAGCAGTGCCATCGCCGCCTTCAGCAGCTCGCCGAGCTGCTCGTGGAACGCGGCTTCGTCGATGATCACGCGGCCTTGCTTACCGCGCAGGTTCGACGGGCGCGACGACAGCGCCGTCACGCGAAAGCCCGACGCGAAGCGGATCACGAACGCGAGGATCGACTTGTCGCCGTCCTTGTCCTGAAAGACTTCCTCGGTTTCCTCGATCTCGTCGGCCGCGAGGCTGTAGAACTTGGCCCAGTCGGCGCAGTCCCGGATGAATTCCTGCGCCATGTCCTTGTTGTAACCGACGTACCAAACGTCCATGCCGCGCTGGCTGGCAGCCAGCAACGCGGAATCGGCCGCTTCGCCCCAGGACAGACCGACGCGGCGCGATTTCTCGCAAACCTTGACGGGCGACGTGTCGGCGCACCATTTCTGCTGATACGGCAGCAGGACGGCCGGCGCACGGTCAAGGCGTGTATCTGCGCTCGTCATCCTGCAATCCCGAGAATTTGCCGGCGAATCACGTCGGCCGCGTCATCGGACAGGCCACCGCTCTTGACGACCTTGTCGACGGCAGCGGCGGCCGCTTCCGCACGCGCCTGGACCTCCAGGCGGAATTTCTTCTGGTTCACGCTTGCGCGGGCCAGCGTCGCGATGTTCTTCGCGGCCTTCGACAGCAGCGCAATGCGCTCGCCCGGATCGGCGTCTTCGTCGGTCGCTTCCTGCAGGTTGACGATCGATTCGAACATCTCGGTCTGCACGAGCGCAATGACGGCTTCGGAGCGCGCGTCCTGGTCGTCGGCCGCGCCTTCGGTCAGGATGCGTGCGGCTTCCGTGCTCGCCTTGATGGCGGCGAAGCGGCGCTCGATACGCTGGCCGTACCGGTGGATCGCCGACTTGCTGATCTGGTAGCCCTTGTCACGAAGCGTTTGCTCCAGCTCCTGGTAGCCCGTGAAGTTGCCCTCGACGAGCGCGCTTTCGAGCCATTCTCGCACGGCCTTCGGCAGGCGTTGCACGCCGCTGCTGCGCCCCATGTCACTGGCTCCAGTACTTGGCCGGCCGCGCGATGCCCGGCTCGCAATCGATCGTGTACTCGGCGATGTCGACGCCGTAGCGCGTGAGGTCGCCCCACCAGCGGCCCGACGGTTCCTTGCGCAGCTTCACCAGCACGCGATCGGCGAGGTAGTCCAGTTCCTTGCGCACTTCGAGCGCCGTGATGTCGGCGAAGATCGAGCGCATCGTCATCTGGATCACGTCCTCGACGACTTCCTCGGGCCGCGCGTTGTACAGCGCCAGAATCAGATACCAGCGCAGCGATTCGCGGCGCACCTTGGCGTGGTCGATTCCCAGCGGGTTGGTGGGCGTCATTGATTTCCCCGGAGTTGTAAGTTTTCGAATCTGAGCGCGATCGCGTCGAGCTTGGCTTCGATGACGGTCTGGTTGCGCACGTAGTCCTCGCGGCGTACGTACTGCAGCGGTAGGTCCGCCTGAAATCGCAGAAAGTCACGCTCCAGGCGGGCCGTGTTGTCCGCCTGCCGGCTGATCTGTTCGAGCATGGCTTTGAGCTGGTCTTCCTGTTTCTGATCACGCTCGGCCTGGTGCCGCTCGATCTGCACGATCAACACCTTGCCGGCCGCGATCAGCAAACCGATGAACGTCGCGAGCATCGACACGAGTTGCCAGAATTCCACCTGTAACGTCACTGCTTTTCTCCCTCGATGTAGTCGATCAGCTTGTTCAGTTGCGATTCGATGTCGCGGCTGCGGCGGCTGGCGTCGACGTGGTGGGCGAGGATGTCGTCCTGGCGTACCCCGGAATCAAGGGCGTCATCGGCGCCGGCCGGCGTAGCAGCTCCGGCGGCAGCACCGGTCGCGGGCACACCATTGGCGCCGGCGGCGGCGTTCCACACGCCGACAAAGCCGGCAGTGAACACGCAGCGAGGCAAATCCTGAAGAGGCGCATCCGGCGCCGGGCGATATTGGCTCGTGACACTGGGAATTCTCCGTTTCAGTTCGTCGACTTCGAGCGCGTGCCGGGCTTTCTCAGCGAACAGATCGCCGGCGAGCGCCGCCGCGCGCTGCGTCTCGGCGCGCTCCTTGATGCGCGCTTGTTCGACGGCGTCGCGCGCGCCGTCCGCGTATTGCCGTTCGAGCTTCGCGACCTTCGCGTCGCCGGCGAGCACACCGGCGTGGTAGCCGCCGAAGTACGCGATTGCGCCAGCGGCAATCGCGCCGACAGCCGCGGCACCGACAGCGACCGCCACGCACTGGCCACGTGATAGCAGGACAGGAAAGTTCATGAGCACGCTCCCGGCCCGAACCCGGCCTTGACGTACCGTGGCTCGAACGTGCGCAGGATCACGCGCGGGTAGCCGCGGTTCTCGCGGAATGCGGCCGCGTGTCGGCCGGCGTTGAAGCGCTCGACATGGCCGAACCAACGCTGCCGATCGGCGCCGCCTGCGGCCGCCACGCGCTGATCGCGATAGACCCAGCCCAGGCCGCCGTTATAGGCCGACAGCGCCATCGCCATGCGCTCGCATGCACCGGCCGCCGTGATGCGTTCCCAGAGGTGCCGGTCGTACCGCACGAGCGCACGAATGGACCAGGACGGGTTGAACGGCTGGGCCTCGCCCAGCTCGGCCGGATAGGCGCCCGCGATCCAGTCGACCGTTGACGGCATGAACTGCGCCATGCCACGGGCGCCGACGACGCTGACGGCGTCCGCGCGCCAGCGGCTTTCCTGGTGGATTTGCGCGGCGAACGACGAGACTGGCGCATCGATACCCCAAACGGCGCGCGCGTTGCGCGTCAGCTCGGCGCGGTACGCCAGTGCCTCGGAGGGCACTTGCGCAGCCGCTGGCGCAGCGGCGCCGAGCAGTGCGACGACAAAGGCAATCAGCACGCGCATGATCAGAGGCCCAGCGCGACGCCAACTACCACGCCGAGCACGATCACCGCGCGACGCAGCATGGCCGCGGCGAACACCAGCTCGTACCCGGACACAACGCGAAAGTCGGCGTCGAGGGGCGCTTCGAGCGAGCCGTATCGCCAGTCGTGTTCGAGGTAGCTGTCCGGACGTGCGTACGGGAAAAGCCCGCGATCGAGCCAGTACGCGACGACGGCCGCGAGGCTCACGAGGCTCAGTTTGTAGAGGGCGACGGGCAGTTGCTGCGGCGAGAAAAGCGCGATGGCTGCAACGAGGATGATCGCGGCGACGAGCCAGCTCGTCAGCCGCGGGAAGCGCTTGATGAAGGGCATATGACCTCCCGTAGTGGATATGCCGTCATCTTGGACGGCATGCACGGGTAGGTCTTTTAATCGGCTTTAGGGGCCACTCGCAGACGCGTTCTTACGCTGCAGGCCGTCGCGAAACAGCAGCCCACCAACGTTGACGAGGACGCTCACATCTTCCTCGGTCAGGTGTTCAATTGCGAGGTCAATCCAGCCGGCGAGCAGCGCGATCGCGTCATCCGCGTCTTGCCTGTCGCCAGTCATGTCGAGGATCTTCGCCTGATGCTCGAATGCCGCGATGACTGGGTGGATGCTCATGTCGAACTCCCCAACGAGGAGCATCCAGCATAGGCACGCGCACGGCCGGGAGCAAGGCTAAATCGACAGCCCCGGCAGGTGCGCCGCGTAGCCGGGAAAATTGACGACCCGAGCGATTGCACGTGTCGCGCCGAACTTAATGTTCATTGCAGCACGCTCGGCCGACTCAGGCGGAATCGTCATCTCTTACGACGTGCCGTGAGATCGCGCCAGATACCGGGCTTGCCGTCCGATGTCACAACGCACTCGATGTCGGGCGCTTCGGAATTGTCGATGATGGCGCCGACCGCGTACGTTTTCCCCGCGTACTGGCAACCGCCGAATGCCGACTGGAGCTGGCCGATCGTTTGATGGCTGGTCCAGCCGTAGTAGCCGAGAGTGGCCGCGCTCAGGAGCGCTGCGAACAACGTGACCTTCAACAACGTTCGAGTGGAGGCGAGTTGCGCCTGGACGTGCTGAAGTTGCGGAGTCAGGTCGATGTTCGGATTCTCGCAAACGTTCTCGCGAGCGGGCGTAGGTTGGTCGTTGCTCGGTGCCACAGACTTGATCGCTACGCGGTTCAGCCAGGATGTGAGGTATTGCTCGACATCGACGTAGCGGTCGCTTCGAATGAACTTGATCCGCTTCGCGCCTGCGCGTGCCAAAACGACCCGACAAACTTTCAGGGCGTCACCTTCGGTCGCATCGGCAATCTGGCCGACCAGTTCCATAATCACGCCCTTCTGGTGGTTCGTCACGAACTCAACTTCGGTCTCCTTTACGCCGAACTGGAGGTTCACGACATTGCTGTTCGAGATCGGAACACCGTGGTTGACGATGTCGCGGCCGGCGACGTTCCCGATTGAGTCGGCCCGAATATTCACTGAGCGATCAGCGATGTTCGCTTCTCTCGCCTGTACAGCTTGCCCGACCGGCCTGTTGAACTCCTGTTTCCCGTTAGATTCATTGGTCATTTTCTTTTCTTGCCTTTACCAAAAAAACTGACACCGCTCTGGTCGAGGTTTCCTTCGACCTTCACGGCCTGACCCACTTGGCCGTGGAAAACTTGCTCCTTACGTCCGGCGGGCGGCGATTCAGCGCCAGCCACCAAGGCTCCGATTGCGGCCGCCTTTAGCACAAGTGGAGCTGCGCGGTACCGCTCCAGCAACTCCGTCTCATCGTTCGTCAATCCAGCGACGGAACGAATTCCTGTGATGACGTACTGCACGTCAACGCCTTCCCGTGACACGGCGTAGAGATACGCCGCGTCCGGCGTACTTTCCCCTTTTTCATAGGTTATCTGCGCGCGCTTCGATACGTCGGCCAGCTCAGCAAACTCGGTCTGACTCCTCTTTAGCCGGCTGCGCTCCTCCTTCAGCCGTGCGCCGATCTCGATTTTCTGCACATCAACCCCTTGCATGGTGCAGAATTCTGCACCATAATTAACTCACACCGTCCCACCACGAACGGCAACTTAGTCGGCACTTTGTGCAGTGCCGACGGCCCCTTAACCGGAGCGTCTATGAAACTGCGTACCGCTGCTGAAGCCCGCGCGGAGCTTCAATCAAAAGGTGTCTCGATCACCCAGTGGGCGATCGCGAACAAATTCTCTCCCAACCTCGTCTTCGAGGTCTTGGGTGGCCGGAAAAAGTGCGTTCGCGGCCAAGCGCACGAAATCGCCGTCATGCTGGGCCTCAAGGCTGGTGAAATCTGCGCCGACCCGGCAAAAGCACTCGCTTTGCCTCGACACCGCGTTGCCGCGTGAGAAAGCTCATGCGCTGCGCTTTCGGCTTCCCATTCAATAACCCGGTCATCGGCGAGCCCTCGCTTCGTCCAGCATTTGCACCATCTGCAGGACAACTTCGCCGCCGCGCGCCTGGATCGGATCGGGCAGTTGACGCCGGCCAGCGCCGAAACGGCGCAGCGCCTGCGAAAAACGTACACCGTCGACGCGGCCTTGTTCTTCGAGGTGACTGATAAGTCGAAGCATCGTCTGCCCGACAGCATCCACCCGCGCCGCTAACTCACTGAAATCCGAGTCCGTCATGGAACATTTTTCCCGTAAGAGTAACCGTTTTTCATTCTACGAGTCGCAACGCTGTTGCATAGGCGCAAAACGGGAATTTGTTTGGAATCGGCCGGAAACCATTCTGAATGGGGACTCCAAATGAGCCGCCGGAATTGGAAACGTATTCAGCCGCATAGCCTTCGGCATGCGCTTGAACTCTGTAAAGAGCATGCGCGCGAGCGGCGCAACCTCGGTGTCGAGCGCATTGCCGAACATATGGGGCTTGCTGACCACTGGACCCTCTACAAGTGGTTCCAGTCAGCCCGCATGCCGATCTCGCTACTCCGTCCGTTCGAAGATGCCTGCGGCGCCGACTTCGTCACGCGCTGGGTGGCAGCCAGTGCCGGCCGGCTGATCATCGACATCCCGACCGGCCGCGACGCAACTGCCGAAGACATGCAGGTCCTGCAGCGCACGCTCAACGCGGCGGTCGGGCAACTGCTCGACTTCTACGCTGGCTCGGCCGATGCCGATGAAACGATCTCGACGATCCAGCAAGCGATGGAGGGCCTCGCGTGGCATCGCGGCAACGTCGAGCGCCACGTTCAGCCCGAACTCGACCTGGGGGGCGCCTGAATGACCACCAACGCAACCACGAAGTCCGCCGAGAAGGTGCTGGAGGTTCTCAACGTCCTGCTCGGTCATTTCGCGCACGGTCTGACGCCGGGTGAAGTCGCCAAGGCGACGAACCTGTCGCCGTCGAACATCACGCGCTACGTGGCGACGCTTGAGGCGATGGGTTTCGCAGAAAGGATTCCGGAAACGGGCCGCATTCGGCCGTCCGTGAAGCTGGCGCAGCACGCCGTAGGAATTTTGCGCAGCTTGGACAGTGCCCGAGCCCGCATTGATGAAACCGAAAACCGCTTGAAGAAGTACGTCTAACTGGAGAAGGCTATGGGCCGCAAAACAAGTCAAACAACCGTCGTCGCGGCGGACAACACCCTGGAAGTACTCCCCGCGCTTACCGAAGCGGCGAACGCGCTCGCCGCACGCTCCAGCGAGATTTCGAAGCAGTTCGGCGATGGCCTGCCGTATGAGCGCCATCGTGTCGTGAACGAGGCTCGTTTCTATATGGCGCAGTCAGCCGAAGCCATGCTTGAGGCCGGGAAACGTCTCATCCTTCTGAAGGAAAACGAGCCGCACGGCGAATTCACGGAGATCGTCGAAGATCAGCTCGGGCTGAATGAACGCACCGCGCGTCGAATGATGGCGGCGTCGGTCAAGTTCATGTCACCCGCACTGGAGTCAAAACGGACAGCGCTGTCCGTTTTGGGGAAAACCAAACTCTTCGAGCTAGTTGCAGAGGATGACGACGACCTCGCAGCGCTCGCAGACGGCGGCACTGTAGCAGGCATGACGCTCGACGACATCGATCGTATGACCAGCCGCGAACTCCGCGCCGCACTTCGGGAAGCGCATGAAAACGCGACGGCACAGGCTCGGCTCCTGTCCGACAAGAACGCGAAGATCGACGAGCTGGCCGCGAAAAAGACGCGCGTCAAACGGGTCACGCCCGATCAGGAAGGTGAGGAAATCCGCAAGGAAACCAGCGCGATCGCCTTCGAGGCGGAGTCGGTCATTCGCGGCAATCTGCGTGCCGCGTTCGAAACCCTCGCGCAGCACGCCGAGACGAACGGTGCGCCGCATAACGATTTCATGGCCGGCGTCCTGGGTCAAATCCAGTTGTCGCTCAACCAGCTTCGAAGCGAGTTCGGCGTCAAGGCCGCTGCGGATGGTGACGACGTCCCGCAATGGCTGCGTGATACGGCGGCCGGGACAGCGGCTGACGACTACTCGCGCGCTGCTAACTGACTCGGGGGCTCGCGACGATGAGTGCCGTCTTGAACGAACGCATTGTGGCTGTCGCCCAGGCAGCGCGCGCGGCCGGCCACGGCAAGAAAGGTGCGATCTACGATGCGGCCTGCCGCGAGCTGGGCCTGTCGTTCACCACCCTGATGCGCAAACTGAAGGAAGCCACTGTGACCACGCAACGCAAGCGTCGCGTCGACGCGGGTCAAAGCTCGCTGACGCGTGACGAAGCCATGCTGATTTCCGCGACGCTCATCGAGTCGACCCGGAAGAATGGCAAGCGCCTGTATTCGGTCGGCGACGCGGTCCAGACCCTGCGCGCGAACGGCATGATCCGTGCGGAATTCCTCGACGAGTCCACGGGCGAGCTGCGGCCGCTATCCGATAGCGCGATTCAACGCGCGCTGCGCACGTACGGCGTGCACCCCGACCAGTTGCTTGCACCGGCCCCGGTGACCGAGCTGGCGAGCCTGCATCCGAATCACGTATGGCAGATCGACGCGAGCCTGTGCGTGCTGTACTACCTGAAGCCGACTGCTGACGCCCGTGCCAACGGTCTGCGTGTGATGGATCACGCCGAGTTCTACAAGAACAAGCCGAAGAACCTCGCACGGATCGCAGCCGATCGCGTGTGGAGCTATGAAATCTCCGACCACGCGAGCGACTGGATATACACCGAGTACGTGATGGGCGCGGAGTCGGGCGAAAACCTCTGTTCGACGCTCATTAATGCAATGCAGGAACGTGGTGGTGCCGATCTGCTGCATGGGGTGCCGCGCATTCTGATGCTTGACGCGGGCTCGGCGAACACGGCCTCCATGACCCGCAACCTGTGCCGGTCGCTCGGTATCGAGCTGATCGTGCACAAGGTCGGCAACGCACGCGCCACCGGACAGGTGGAAAACGCACGGAACCTCATCGAGCGCAAGTTCGAACCGGGCCTCAAGTTCCAACCGGTGACCAGCCTCGACGAGCTGAACGCGCTTGCAAAGCGCTGGCGTATGCACTTCAACGCAACCGAAACGCATAGCCGACATGGCGCTACCCGTAGTGAGGCGTGGATGCGCATTACCGCCCAGCAACTGATCAAAGCCCCGTCGCTCGACGTTTGCCGGGAGCTGGCGGTCGCCGCCCCGGAAAGCCGAAAGGTCACGCCGAAGCTGCGCGTGTCGTTCCGTGGCGAGGAATACGACGTGTCGTCGGTGCCGGGCGTTATGGTCGGCGAGAAGCTGATGATCACGCGCAATCCGTGGCGCGACGATGCCGCGCAAGCCGTCCTGACTGGCGAAGACGGACACGAGACGTTCTTCGTTGTCCCGGTCGTGACACGTACCGAATTCGGCTACGCCGAAACCGCCGCGGTGATCGGCGAAACCTACCGCCGTCATGCCGATACGCCGGCACAGCACGCGCTTCGTGAGATCGAGCAGCTCGTCACCGGTACGTCGACGCCGGCCGAGGCGGAAGCGGCTCGTAAGGGCAAGGCGCTGCCGTTCGGCGGCCGTCTCGACCCGTACAAGCACCTCGACGAAGCCGATCTTCCGACGTACCTGCCGCGCCGTGGCACGGAACACGACCTCGTCGCGCCGCGCGTCGAACTGGCGCCGCTCACGCTGATCGAGGCGGCAAAGCAGATCAAGGCGGCTGTCGAAGCTGCCGGCGTCGACTGGAGCGCCGACCGGTTCCGCTGGCTGCAACAGCGCTATCCGGACGGTGTACCGCAAGAGCAGCTCGACGCGATCGTCGCCGAGCTTACCGGCCCGCGTGCGGGTCAACAGCAACCGCTGCAGCTCGTTCGCGCAGCGGCAGGAGGTCAATGATGTTGGTCCTGAAAAGCGTTCTGCAGCGCGCCTCGCTCAAGCAGGCCGAGCTTGCGGAACACCTGAATCTGTCGCAGGCGGCGGTCGCTCAGATCGTGAACCACGGCGTATGGCCGCGCAGCCTCGACGACCTCGATCTGCGGGAGCGAATTCTCGACTACCTGGAGAACAAAGGGGTGTCGGACGCGGGCTCAGGTGTTTTCGATGAAGTGCAAAAGGTGGGTGGCCCGACCGATGTCTTGGCGGATACGACGGGCCACCCGATCTCCCAGCCGAACAGCAATACCGATCTCAACCAGGAGGAATCCATGTTACTGCGCAAACAGGTTCTCGCACCAGCCACCCGCAAGCACTTCGGCCTGTTCCGTGACCCGTTCGCGGATGACATCCAGTCGCACGAAGATATGTTCGTCAGCCCTGACATTCGTTACGTGCGTGAGGCGATGTTCCAGACCGCGAAGCATGGCGGGCTCCTGGCCGTCGTCGCGGAATCGGGCGGCGGCAAGACGACGCTGATGCGCGACCTCGACGACCGCGTGATGCGTGAGAATCAGCCGATCATCGTCATCAAGCCGTACGTGCTGGCGATGGAGGACAACGACCAGAAAGGCAAGACACTGAAGGCGACGCACATCGCGGAAGCGATCATGGCCGCCGTGGCCCCGCTGGAGAAGGTCAAGAGCAGCCCGGAAGCGCGCTTCGCCCAACTGCACAAGGCTTTGAAGGAAAGCCACGCGGCGGGTTACCAGCATTGCCTCGTGATCGATGAGGCTCATGCGCTGCCGATCGCGACCCTCAAGCACCTGAAGCGCTTCTTCGAGCTGGAGATGGGCTTTAAAAAGCTGCTGTCCATCATCCTGATCGGCCAACCCGAGCTGAAGGTCAAACTGTCCGAGCGCAACCAGGACGTACGTGAAGTCGTGCAGCGATGCGAAATGGTCGAACTGGCGCCGCTCGACGGCCCGCGCCTGGACGAATACCTCCGGTTCAAGTTCGGTCGCCTCGACAAGCCGGTCACCGACGTGATCGATGCCAGCGGCGTCGACGCGCTGCGCGCGCGGCTCACGATGACCAGCACGCGACGCGATCGTGCCGAAACGGTGTCTCTGCTGTACCCGCTCGCGATCGGCAACCTCCTGACGGCCGCGATGAATTTGGCCGCTGGCCTGGGCGTGCCGGTCGTCAATGCAGACGTGATCAAGGGAGTCTGACATGGGCGCCATCGTGCAAATGAACCTGCCCGCATCGCGGAGTCCGCTGCCTGACGGCACGCGGGTATTCGACGCAGAGTGCGTCTCGCGTCTCACGCTGCTGAACGCTTGCGCGCGGGCGCTGCGTGGCCTGGGCTACCGGGTGCTGGCCGAGGAGATCGCGCCACGCGATGGCAGCCGGCCGACGATCCATATCGGCCCGTACCTCGCGAAGTCATCCGACGTGCTGCGGGAGCGTGCGGGCGGTGTCTCTATTCAGCGACGTGGCGACCGACAGTTCGCCCACGTCATTTTCATGAGCGTTCGAGTGACGTGGGAGATAGCAGCATGAGCCCGTTCCTTGGCCCGCGCTACGGCGATGTGCAAACGGAGTACTGCACGGCGGACGACCGCATCCGCATGGTGCGCGACTTTGATCGCGTGAAGTGCGAGGCGGCGTTGGAGGTCCCAAACCTCCAGAAAACCGTTCGTCGTGCCGTGCTCGCGCGCCTGAAGAAACTCCGCGCGTTTGACCGCGAGTTCGCGGCCGAATCGACCCGCCTCACGAAAACCGCTTGCACTCGGACGAAGCCATGACCGACGCGATCGTTATCGCCGCGGGAATTGTCTTTCTCGTCTGCCTCTGCCGCAAGGAAATACGTCGCTGGTGGACGAGCTAACCAATCTTCAACCATCTACCGATCAGGAGCACCACATGGAACAGAAACAGATTCCGAACGGTTACTGGCAGGACGCGAAAGGCTGCCTGATTCCCGAAACCATGATCAAGCCGATCGACCGCGAGCGCGATCGCCTCGTTCGCGAGCTGGCGGACGAAGCCAAAACGAGATCGAAGGGACTCGTCGACCTGAAGGCTCGAATCTTCGGCGATATCTCGGCCTTCATCGACCTTTCCGCGGAGGAATACGGCTCGAAGGTCGGTGGCAAGAAAGGCAACGTCACCCTGTACTCGTTCGACGGCCGTTATCGGATCCAGCGCGCCATCCAGGACCGAATCGCGTTCGATGAACGCCTGCAGGCGGCCAAATCCATGATCGACGAATGTCTGCGTGACTGGACCTTGGATGCCCGCCCGGAGATTCAGGCGATCGTGACGCAGGCGTTTGCGACCGACAAGGAAGGCCAGATCAACACCGGTCGCGTGCTCGCGCTGCGTCGCCTGGACATCACCGATCCGCGCTGGCTGGAAGCGATGCGAGCGATCGGCGAAGCCCTGCAGGTGATCGGCAGCAAGTCGTATGTCCGCGTCTACGAGCGTGTCGGCGACACCGATCAATACGTACAGATTCCGCTCGACATCGCGAACGCGTAACCGCGGCGCCGAGTTATTTCGCTGGCCGCGAGCGTTTCGCGGTATCCACCATACGGAGCATTCATGAACAAAGCGGACCTGATCAACCACGTAGCGGCCGAAACGGGCCTGACGAAAGCCGATTCCGGCTTTGCACTGGAGGCAGTCCTGGAGGGCATCACAAAGTCCCTGCGGAAGGGCGACAACGTGACGCTCACGGGCTTCGGCGTGTTCAGTGTTGGCGCCCGTGCGGCTCGCACGGGCCGCAACCCGGCGACCGGCGAGGAAATCAAGATCCCAGCTTCGAAGGCGCCGAAGTTCAAGGCAGGCAAAGGGTTGAAGGACGCCGTCAAGTAATCGTCGAGCTGCGACCGAGGCGCCCAATGTATCGGGCGTCTTCTTGCCGCACCGCGTGACCGCGATGCGGGACCACTACACGAAAGCAACCGAACTTTGTGAGCAAATGAGCGCAATCGAGAAACTCGGCGCCGCTATTGAGGCGGCACTTGATGAAGCCCCTGCATCTGACGTCTTGTCCGTCCTGACTGGCGCGTTCGTCGGTCTTGCTGTCGAACTGGTGCGTCGTCATGGACATGACGTCGCCAAAGAAATCACGGTCAACGGTGGACAGCAACGAGACATCACCATTCATGCTCCGAAGGAGCCGGGCGACGTCGATGTACTCAAAGCGTGAACGCGGGCCAGAGGCCCGGCAAAAGCTCATCCGCCTGATTCACGTCGCAAAGCGCAATCTTGCGATGCCCGACGACAGCTACCGTGCTGTCTTGATGCAGATTGGAAAGAAGGAATCCGCCGCGGACCTGAGCATTCCAGAACTGGAAAGGGTTCTGGAACACATGAAGCGCTGCGGCTTTAAAGTGCGTTCCAAAAAGGGCGCGCGCGGCCAGGCGGACGACGAGCAATCGAAGATGATCCGCGGCCTCTGGCTTGAGCTGGCGGATCGCGGCGTGGTGCAGAACCGGTCTGAGGAAGCGCTTGGCGCTTTCGTAAAGCGCATGACGCACGTCGACGCGCTCGAATGGCTCAGTTCCGCCCAGGCGTCCCGTGTAATCGAGCACCTCAAAAAATGGCGTGACAGGACGACGGAGGCCGTATGAAGGACGAAACGTTCAAAAGCAAGGGGCCGGAACTGCTGGTTGACTTGTCCGTACAGGTCGCCCAGGCCCTGATCGAGCTGGCCGACATCGGCGCCGACCAGGCGAACCAGCTCGGCCGCGAGATCGCCGACCGCATGGCCGGCCACTGGGGCGGCCAGAACATCTACTTTCCAATGGGCGTGTCGTACCGGCTGTCCCAGCGAGATCGACAAATTTTCGACGAATTCCGCGGCGACAACCATGCCGAGCTGGCGCGGAAGTTCGGTGTATCACTCCAGTGGATTTACAAGATCATCAAGGCGGTCCGACGCGAGGAAATCGCCGCCCGCCAACGCGACCTGTTCGCGAGCCCCACTTCTGCCGATTGAGCTTGAGGCGGCTGCCTTGACAGGTAGGTAGCCGCCCCCTCAGACTTCTTTGCAGCCGTCGACGTAGTGCCGCAGGTTCGGTCCGCAAGTGTCGTCGTAAATCCCGCGTCCGCCAGTGGACAACGGTGTTGCCCCCACCACAAGGGCGGGGACAACCGCTACGCGGTTCCACCGTTGACCACTGTCTCCTCGCGAGCTTTGCCTTCGGCCTGACGCGGCCCTCGCGGGCCTTGCCCCAGAGAGATATATTTCTGTTTCAACCTACGCAAGTGGTTTGCAAGCGCCGTTCCGTGTGATCCCGTCCCATCCCGCGTCATACCGGAAATATCGCGCGTTCTCCCTTGGAAATATCTCACCTCTCTTCATCGTTCTTCAACACGAAGCTGCGGGCGGCGCTGCAGGCCGGCAGCGTGTCGGCCGTGCGGCTGAACGACATGGTGCAGCGCAAGCTGCGCACGCTGATCCGCATCGGCGTGATGGATGCGCCGCCGAAGCCGGGCGGCGCGATCGACGAAGCGGCCGGCAACGCCGATGCGCTCGCGATCGCGCGGCAATCCGCGGTGCTGCTGAAGAACGCGGCCGCGCCCGGCGATGCGCAGCCCGTGCTGCCGCTGGCGGCCGGCGCGCTGAAGTCGGTCGTCGTGATCGGCGGGCATGCGGACGCGGGCGTGCTGTCGGGCGGCGGCTCGGGCGCGGTGCCGGCGATCGACGGCAATGCGGTGACGACCTGCCAGCAACCCGCCGACACGCTGTTCGGCGGCTGTGCGACGTGGTACAAGTCCGCGCCGCTCGCGGCGATTCGCGCGAAGGCGCCGAACGCGGCGGTCAGCTACCTCGACGGAACCGACGCGAATGCCGCGGCGAGCGCGGCCGCGCAGGCCGATGTCGCGATCGTGTTCGCGACGCAGTGGCAGACGGAAGGGCTCGACCTCGCGAGCCTGTCGCTGCCCGATGCGAAGGCCGACCCGTACAACCAGCAATACGACCAGAACGCGCTGATTGCGGCGGTCGCGGCGAAGGCGAAGCGCGTGATCGTCGTGCTCGAGAACGGCAGCCCCGTGCTGATGCCGTGGCTCGCGAACGTGCATGGTGTGCTCGAAGCGTGGTATCCCGGCGCGCAGGGCGGCCAGGCGATCGCCGATCTGCTGTTCGGCGATGCGAACCCGTCGGGCCGGCTGCCGCTGACGTTCCCGAAGCAGGAGGCCGACCTGCCGCAGCCGGCGATCGATCCGTCGCGCACGCAGACCGTTTACGCAGAAGGGCTCGCGTACGGCTATCGCTGGTTCGACGCGAAGGCGATCGAGCCGCTGTTCCCGTTCGGCTACGGGCTGTCGTACACGACGTATGCGTTGTCGGCGCTGTCCGCGCGGGCCGATGCGGCAGGCAACGTGACGGTCGGCGTGACGGTGACGAACACCGGCGCGCGGGCCGGTGCGCAGACGGTGCAGATCTACGCGGCACTGCCCGCGTCGCTCGGTGAACCGCCGAAGCGCCTCGTCGGCTGGACCAAGGTCGCGCTGCAGCCGGGCGAGGCGCGTACCGTCAGCGTTGCGGTGCCGGCGCAGCGCTTCGCGGTGTGGGATGCGAATGCGCATGCGTGGCGGATCGCCGCGGGCAGCTACGGGCTGTCGGCGGCGGCTTCGTCACGTGACCCGCAGGCGCAGTCGACGACGGTGACGCTCGCCGCGCACTGAGCCGGGCGGCCACGCGGCACGCGGCGAGGCCGGTCGTGGTCTCGTCGCGTGCCGGCACGTACTGCCACGTTCCGGCGGGTTCCGGCGCGCAGCCGTTACCCGCCACCGCGCCGGAACGGATCGTGTTCGCGCAATTCGTCGACGTACGCGTGGATATGCTCGGTCTCGCGTTCGAGAAAGCGCGCGACGGCGTCCGAGAATGCCGGGTGCGCGAGCCAGTGCGCCGAGTGCGTGACGGTCGGCAGGAAGCCGCGCGCGAGCTTGTGTTCGCCCTGCGCGCCGCCTTCGAACGTGTCGAGTCCGGCCTCGATGCAGAACTCGAGCAACTGGTAGTAGGCCGTTTCGAAATGCAGGCACGGCACGTGCTCGATCGCGCCCCAGTAGCGGCCGTACAGCGTGCCGCCGCCGTGCTCGCCGCGCCGGTACACGGCGAGCGCACTCGCGATCGGTTTCCCGTCGGCTTCCGCGATCACGAGCAGCAGGTTCTCGGGCATCGTCGCGCCGATCGTGCGGAAGAAGTCGAGGTTCAGGTACGGGCTCGAATAGTGCTCGCGGTACGTTTGCCGGTAGCAGCGCGAGAAGAAGCGCCAGTCGGCGTCGGTGATCCGGTCGCCGGTCAGCCGCCGGAACGTCACGCCCGCTTCGTGCACCTTTCGCCGCTCCGCGCGGATGTTCTTGCGCTTCTTCTGCTCGAGCGTGCCGAGGAAATCGTCGAAGTGGCGGTAGCCGTCGTTGATCCAGTGGAACTGCACGCCTTCGCGCAGCATCATGCCCATCGATTCGAGGAGCGCCGCTTCGTCGCCGGTCGGGAACAGCACGTGCAGCGACGACACGTCGCTCTGCTCGGCGAATGCGAGCAGCGTGGCCGCGAGCCGGCGGCGCGCATCGTCGTCGGCCGCAAGCAGGCGCGTGCCCTGCACGGGCGTGAACGGCACCGCGCACAGCAGCTTCGGGTAGTAGGGCAGGTCGTTGCGCTGGTACGCGTCGGCCCAGGCCCAGTCGAACACGTATTCGCCGTACGAATGCTGCTTCGCGTAGACGGGCGCGGCGGCCGCGAGGCGCCCGGTGCGCTCGTCGGTCAGCGTGACGAAATGCGGCGACCAGCCGGTGTCGTCGACCGCGCAGTGCGCGACGTGCAGCGCGTCGAGGAATTCGTGGCGCAGGAAGGGCGTCGGCTGCGCTTCGCGGGCGAGCAGCGCGTTCCATTCGTCGGCCGGCACCTCCGCGGGGGACGACAGGATGCCCGTGCGATAATCGATGCGTTCGTGTTTCAAGCGTGAATCCGTACCATTCTGTGTCGCCGGATGCGAGGGCCTGCGCGGGCTCGCACCGGGACGATTTCGTCAGCCGTTCAGGGCGCGCCGCCGGGCTGCGCCGATCCCGCCATGAAGACCCGACTCGCTCTCGCCCAGATCAACGTCACCGTTGGCGATTTCGCCGGCAACGTCGCGCGGATCGTCGCGGCCGCACGCGCCGCGCACAACGATGGTGCGCAGCTGATGATCGCACCCGAACTTGCGCTGTCCGGCTATCCGCCGGAAGACCTGCTGCTGCGGCCGGCGTTCTACGCGGCGGCAGCGGCCGCGCTCGACGCGCTCGCCGGCGCCTTGAAGGCGTTCGACGGGCTCGCGGTGCTGGTCGGCCATCCGTTGCGCGGCGCGGGCGCGCCGGGCGGCGATCCGCATGCGCCAGCCGTCGATGGTAATGCAAACCGCCCGATCGAGCGCGGCGTGCCGCCCACCGATACCTACAACGCGGTATCGCTGATCGTCGGTGGCGAGATCGTCGGCACCTACCGCAAGCAGGACCTCCCCAACACCGAGGTGTTCGACGAGAAGCGCTACTTCGCGACCGACACCGAGCCGCTCGTGTTCGAGCTGAACGGCGTGAAGTACGGCGTGATCATCTGCGAGGATGCGTGGCATGCATCGGCCGCGCAGATCGCGAAGGCGGCCGGCGCGCAGGTGCTGCTGATCCCGAACGGCTCGCCGTACCACATGAACAAGGAAGCGGTGCGCGTCGACATCCTGCGCGCGCGGATTCGCGAAACCGGGCTGCCGATGGTGTACGTGAACCTCGTCGGCGGCCAGGACGAACTCGTATTCGACGGCGGTTCGTTCGTGCTCGACGCGCAGGGCGCGCTCGTCGCGAGGATGCCGCAGTTCGACGAAGGGCACGCGATCGTCGAATTCGACGGCGCGCGGCCGCTGCCCGGCGCGATCGCGCCCGAGCTGTCGACCGACGCGCAGGTGTACCGCGCCCTCGTGACCGGCGTGCGCGACTACATCGGCAAGAACGGCTTTCCGGGCGTGCTGATCGGGCTGTCGGGCGGTGTCGATTCGGCGCTGGTGCTCGCGGTCGCATGCGATGCGCTCGGGCCCGGGCGCGTGCGCGCGGTGATGATGCCGTCGCGCTTCACGGCCGACATCTCGACCACCGACGCGGCGGACATGGCGCGGCGCGTCGGCGTGCGCTACGACGAGATCGCGATCGCGCCGATGTTCGACGCATTCCGCGCGGCGCTCGCGGGCGAGTTCGCGGGCCGCGCGGAAGACGCGACGGAAGAGAACATCCAGGCGCGTATCCGCGGCACGCTGCTGATGGCGCTGTCGAACAAGTTCGGCTCGATCGTGCTGACGACCGGCAACAAGAGCGAGATGGCGGTCGGCTACTGCACGCTGTACGGCGACATGGCCGGCGGCTTCGCGGTGATCAAGGACATCGCGAAGACGCTCGTGTACCGGCTCTGCCGTTATCGCAACGAAACGGCCGACTATGCACTGCGCGACGTGATCCCCGAGCGGATCCTCACGCGTGCGCCGTCGGCCGAACTGCGCGAGAACCAGACCGACCAGGACAGCCTGCCGCCTTACGACGTACTCGACGCGATCATGCGGATGTACATGGAAGAAGATCGGCCGCTCGCCGAGATCGTCGCGGCCGGTTATGCGCAGGCGGACGTCGAACGCGTGACGCGGCTCATCAAGATCAACGAATACAAGCGCCGCCAGGCGCCGATCGGCATTCGCGTCACGCATCGCGCATTCGGGCGCGACTGGCGCTACCCGATCACGTCACGTTTTACCGAACGCCTGGACTGAGCCGTGCTGGGCCGCATGCGGCTCGCAGGCTTACAATCGGGGTCGCGATTTTTCATCCAAACGAGCATTGGGGGACAACCACCATGAAACGCATCACTGCCATCATCAAGCCGTTCAAGCTGGACGAAGTCCGCGAAGCGCTCGCCGAAGTGGGTCTCACGGGCCTGACCGTGACGGAAGTGAAGGGCTTCGGCCGCCAGAAGGGGCATACCGAGCTGTATCGCGGCGCGGAATACGTCGTCGACTTCCTGCCGAAGATGAAGATCGAGGTCGTCGTCGCGGAAGCGCAGGTCGACCAGGTGATCGACGCGGTGATCGGCGCGGCGCGCACCGGCAAGATCGGCGACGGCAAGATCTTCGTGTCGGATGTCGAGCGCGTGATCCGCATCCGCACCGGCGAAGAGAACGAAGCGGCCGTCTGAGCGCCGTATTCGTCAGCGGGCCGTTTCAGGCCCCGCCAAGAAAAAACGGTGCGGATACCCGTTGGGGTACCGCACCGATACGCGCCTCTCGCAGCAGCGTGGAAAGTGTTGTCGAATCGTTGTTTGACGGCGCCTGATCAGAACAGGTGCTGGATGCCGGCGTAGACGCCGGTCTGGCTGCCGCCCGGATTCGGGTTGCCCGTCGACACGGCCGTACCGGCGCCGTTCGCGTTCAGGCCGAAGTTGGCGTTCTTGCTGTTGCGCACCGTCGCGACCTGCAGGTCGAACAGCGTGCGCTTCGAGATGTTGTACGAGCCGCCGACGGTGTAGATGTTCGCGTTGCCGCCGCCGTGGTTCGCGTTCACGTGATACACGGCCGCGATCAGCGCCGCTGCCGGCGTTGCCTGCCACGTCACGCCGCCCCAGACCTGCTGGGTGCCCGTCACGCCGGCGTTCACCGCCGGGCCGCCGCTGCCGTCCGCGCGCGAGGCCTGGTAAGCGGCCTGAACCTTGAACTGGCCGAGGAACACGTTCACGCCCGCGAAGTATTCGCGCGAGTAGTTGAACACGTCCGAGAAGCGGCCGTTGCTGTCGCGCGTTTCGTCGTAGATGCCGCGCAACTGGAACAGCGAATTCGTATAGGTGACCTGTGCGCCGGCTGCACGGCCCGGTTGGCCGGCCGTCGTGTTGCCGTTGAAGCTGGTCGAGTTCGAGAACGAGAACTGGCCGTAGAAGTCGAGGCCGTAGAACTGCGGCGACTGGTACGACACGTTGTTGCTGGTCTTGTTCCAGTTGCGGCCGCGCACCAGCGAGGCAGTCGACCAGGCCGACTGGCCGAACGGGTCGAAGTCCCACACGCCGTTGGCGATCGCGAGTTCACGACCCAGCAGCAGCGTACCGTAACGGTCGTTCGAGATACCGACGGTCGCGAAACGATCCCAGATCGAGCCGCTGAAGCCGCCCGTCATCGTGTTGAACGCGCCTTCGAGGTGGAACAGGATCTTGTTGCCGCCGCCGATGTCTTCGGTGCCCTTCAAGCCCCACAGGCTGGTGCCCCAGTCGCCGCTTTCCGCGCGCACCTGGTGGCCGTTTTGCAGGCCGTTCAGGTACTCGAGGCCGGCATCCAGGCGACCATACAGCGTGACGCTGCTCTGCGCGTGCGCCGTCACCACCCCAGCAGCCATCAGCGCGGCCGCGACCAAAGCTTTCTTCATCATCTCCTCCATACCCTGTCAAAAAGTCAACCCAGACTGCACGAGATGCCCGGAGCGCGAGCGCCGGGCAAAAGCGGGATAACCAGGGAGACCTCGTGCAGGGCCGGTAAGCGCAGCACGCGGGCAAGCGGACGGAAAACCGTTGAGCGGTCCCGCGCAGCCGGGTCGGCCTGCGGGGTCTCCTTGTAGTGTCGTGAAGCTAAACTACATTTCACGAACTTCGTTTTGCTACTTTGGTTACTAATTTAGCAAAAATACAATTTTGTGGCGATGGAAATCGTTGTTTGACTAACACCTGTCGCCAAATTGCCATGCAACACGGTGGGCAACAGGTGCGCCGAGGGTTTGCAATTAACGGAAAACCCTTGTCCCACAAGGGAGACACGGCTTTCGCAAACAGGGATCAAGGATTGCCACTATTGACGTTGCAGGGGGCGCGGGCGTATGCGCCCGACAGGAGAAATTAGTAAGTATTTCGTAATGAATGGGCGGCCACCGGACGTCGCCGGCCCGTGCCGTCGCGCTGGCACGGCGACGCGCGACGCGGTGCGCCGGCGCGCTCCGGTCAGGCAGGCTCCGGCCTCGCTTCGAGCAACTGCGTGCGAATCCAGCGATGCGCATCGGTGCGCGCGTGCTTCGCGTGCGAGTAGACCTTCACGGTGTAGCGCGGGATCTCGAACGGCGCCGGAAAGATGCGGATCGGCGCCGCGTGCCGGAGCGCCTGCGCGGCGCGGTTCGGCACGGTCATCAGCAGCGCGGATTCGGCAATCACGAACGGTGCGGCCAGCACGGTCGGCAACTGCACGGCGACTTGCCGCGCGAGGCCGAGCCGGTCGAGCACGTGGTCGACGACGCCGCGCGACTCGTTCCACGGCGTGACGACCACGTGGCGTGCCGCCAGGTACTGGTCGAGCGTGAGCCGCCGGCGGATGTCCGGATGCGCGGCGCTCGCGATGACGACGTAGTCGTCGGAGAACCAGTCGAAGTCCTCGATGCCCGGCGCGTCGGCCGCCGATTCCTCGTGGTAGCCGAGCGCGAAATCGATGCGGCCGGCCGCGAGTTCGTCGACGGAAATCTTCCGGTCGGAATGCACGACGCGGATCCGCAACCGCGGCGCGACATGCTGGATGCGCGCGAGAAACGCCGGCAGCACGGCGAAGGCCGTGTAGTCGGTCGCCGCGAACACGAACGTGCGGTCGCTTTGCGCGGGATCGAAGCGGCGCGCGCGGGCGAGCCCCTTCGACATCGCGTCGAGCGCGTCGCCGGCCCAGGTGGCGATGTCGTCGGCGCGCACGGTCGGCTGCATCTCGTTGCCGAGGCGCACGAACAGGGCATCGCCGATCGCGTCGCGCAGCCGCGCGAGCGCGTGGCTCAGCGCGGACGGGCTCAATGCGAGCTCGTGTGCGGCCGCGGCGACGGACCGGTGGCGGTACAGCGCGTCGAACACGAGCAGCAGGTTCAGATCGAGACGGCGCAGATCGGGATGCATCATGTTCAGGTCAGGATGAAAAACCTGCACTTCCTGCAGGCGCTGCGTGAACGTAGCATGACGATCTGATTGGCGCCAGCGCGGCTGCGCGGCGTCGCTTTCCATTTCAAGTTCGGGCCGGAGGAGGGCTCATCCCGTGCAAATCGACATTCGTTCCGCCACCGTCGCCGACGTGCCGCAGATCCTGCGTTTCATTACCGAACTGGCCGTCTACGAGAAGGCCGAGCATGAAGTGGTCGCGACGCCCGCGTCACTCGAGCGCAGCCTGTTCGGCGACGGATCGCCGGCGCGCGCGCTGATCTGCGAGGTCGACGGCGAGCCGGCCGGCTTCGCCGTGTATTTCTTCTCGTATTCGACGTGGCTCGCCCGGCAGGGCCTGTATCTCGAGGACCTGTACGTGTCGCCGCGTTTTCGCGGCGCGGGCGCCGGGCTGCGGCTGCTGAAGGCGCTTGCGCGGATCGCGGTCGAGTCGGGTTGCGGGCGTTTCGAGTGGAGCGTGCTCGACTGGAACGAGCCGGCGATCCGCTTCTACGAGAGCGTCGGCGCGGCGCCGCAGAGCGAATGGGTGCGTTACCGGCTCGCGGGCGACGAACTGCGCGCGTTCGCCGACAGCGCGCCCGTGAGCGCCGCATGAACGCCACATAGACGCCACGTAAACGCAAAACGGGCGCCGTGAGGCGCCCGTTCGAACGTCGTGCGTTTCGTGCGCGTTACTTGAGGCTGCCGGACAGGAACCCGCGCAGGCGTTCGCTCTTCGGGTTGGCAAACACCTCGGACGGCACGCCTTCTTCCTCGACGCGGCCCTGGTGCAGGAACATCACGTGGTTCGACACGTTGCGCGCGAAGCCCATCTCGTGCGTGACGACGATCATCGTGCGGCCTTCCTCGGCGAGCTTCTGCATCACCTTCAGCACTTCACCCACCAGTTCCGGGTCGAGCGCCGACGTCGGTTCGTCGAACAGCATCACGTCCGGATGCATCGCCAGCGCGCGCGCAATCGCGACACGCTGCTGCTGGCCGCCCGACAGGTGCGACGGATACTGCTTCTCGACGCGCGGCGCGAGGCCGACTTTCTCGAGATACGTGCGCGCACGCTCCTCGGCTTCCTTCTTCGGGATGCCGAGCACGTTCACGGGCGCTTCCATCACGTTCTCGATCACGTTCATGTGCGACCAGAGATTGAAGTGCTGGAACACCATCGACAGCTTGGTGCGCACGCGCTGCAGCTGCTTCGTATCGGCCGCGCGCAGCGCGCCCGACTTGTCGAGCGCGGTGCGCACTTCCTCGCCGTCGACGAAGATGCGGCCCGCATTCGGCTGCTCGAGGAAGTTGATGCAGCGGAGCATCGTGCTCTTGCCGGAGCCGGACGAGCCGATCACGCTGATCACGTCGCCCGAGTTCGCCTTCAGCGACACGCCCTTGAGCACCTCGTTGTCGCCGTACCGCTTGTGCAGATCGTCGACGAAAAGCTTCTGAGTCTGGGAATTCATCAATAGTCCTGCGAAAACTTACTTGCCTTGCGGGCGCAGATACGCGAGCCAGCGACGCTCGGCCTGGCGGAACAGCCACACGAGCGTGAACGAGATCGCGAGGTAGAGCAGGGCGGCGATGCCGAACGCATGGAACGACATGTAGGTCGCCGAGTTCACGTCGCGGGCGATCTTCAGGATGTCCGGCACGGTCGCGGTGAAGGCGACGGTGGTCGCGTGCAGCATCAGGATCACTTCGTTGCTGTACAGCGGCAGCGCGCGACGCAGTGCCGACGGCAGGATCACGCGGCGATACATCGTGAACGTGGACATCCCGTAGGCACGCGCGGCTTCGATCTCGCCGTACGACGTCGCCTTGATCGCACCCGCGAAGATCTCGGTGGTGTACGCGCAGGTGTTCAGCGTGAACGCGAGCAGCGTGCAGTGCATCCCGTCGCGGAAGAACGCGTCGAGCATCGGCGTGCCGCGCACGGCCTGCAGGCTGTAGAGGCCCGTGTAGCAGAGCAGCAGCTGCACGTAGAGCGGCGTGCCGCGGAACACGTACGTATAGAGCCACACGGCGCCCGACAGCCACTTCTTCTTCGACACGCGCGCGACCGCGAGCGGCACCGACAGGCAGAAGCCGAGGCCGATCGACACGACCAGCAGCCACAGCGTGATCGCGACGCCGGTGATGCGGTAGCCGTCGGTGTAGAGGTAGTTGCGCCAGTATTCTTGGATGAGGTCGATCATAGGTCAGCCTTGCGGACGCCGGTCGAGTAGCGCTTTTCGAGCCACATCAGCACGAAGTTCGAGATCGTCGTGATCGCGAGGTAGACGGCACCCGCGATCAGCGTGAAGAAGAAGAACCGCAGCGTGCCCTTGCCGGCGTCCTGCGACGCCTTCACGACATCGGCCAGGCCGATGATCGACACGAGCGCGGTCGACTTCACGAGCACCTGCCAGTTGTTGCCGATGCCCGGCAGCGCGAAGCGCATCATCTGCGGGAACATGATCCGCGTGAACACCTGCCAGTTGGTCATCCCGTACGCGCTGCCGGCCTCGAGCTGGCCGCGCGGCACCGACAGGAACGCCCCGCGGAAGGTCTCGGTGAAGTACGCGCCGTAGATGAAGCCGAGCACGAGCACGCCGGCGAGGAACGGGTCGATGTCGATCTGGTCCCAGCCGAGCGCGTCGGTCGCCATGTTCAGCCAGATCTGCAGGCTGTAGAACAGCAGCAGCATCAGCACGAGGTCGGGCACGCCGCGGATCAGCGTGGTGTAGACGGTGCCGACGCCGTTCGTGAAGCGGTTGCGCGACAGCTTCGCGCCCGCGCCGAGCAGACCCAGCAGAAACGACAGCGCGAGCGAAAGCACCGCCAGTTTGACGGTTTGCCAGGTGCCAGCGAGGATCAGCGGGCCGTAACCTTGTAGAAACATATGTGGTCCCTGGGGTGGTCCCTAGTGTGGTCCCGTAGGGCGCACGCGGTGCGCCGCGAAAGACGCGCCCGCCAAGCTGCGCGGAACGCCCCGTGCGTATCATGACCGTCCGCCCCGGCATCGGTGCCGGGCCAGCCCGTCGCGCGAGCGGCGGGCGACGGGGCGGGCGGCGCGTGGTCGACTGCCTGTACTGCCCGGACACGGGGCCGCCCCCGCGTCCGTTGCCTCTTCTTTTCGACGCTCAGCGGGCCGAAGCCGAATAGACGCTGAACGCGAAATACTTGTGCGACAGCCGGTCGTACGTGCCGTCCTTGTGCATGTCGGCCAGCGCCTTGTTGATCTTGAGCTTCAGGTCCGTATCTTCCTTGCGCAGGCCGATCGCGGTGCCGTCGCCGATCGTCTTCGGATCCTTCACTTCCGGCCCGGCGAACGCGAAACCCTTGCCGCGCGGCGTGCGCAGGAAGCCGTAGTCGGCTTGCAGCTCGTCCTGCAGCGTCGCGTCGAGGCGGCCCGAGCCGAGATCGGCATAGACCTGGTCCTGGTTCTGGTAAGGAATGATCGTCACGCCCTGCGGCTCCCAGTACGCCTTCGCGTAGGTTTCCTGCGTCGAGCCCTGCTCGACGCCCACGCGCTTGCCCTTCAGCGATGCGATCGTCGGCAGCAGCGGCGAACCGGCCTTCGCGATCATCCGCGCCGGCGCGTCGTATACCTTGTCGGAGAAGTCGATCTGTTCGCGGCGCTTGTCCGTGACGGTCAGCGACGACACGATGACGTCGTACTTCTTCGCCTTCAGCGCCGGGATGATCCCGTCGAGATCCTGCGCCACCCACACGCATTTCACGTTGATCCGCTTGCAGATTTCCTTGGTGAGATCGACGTCGAACCCGACGATCTCACCGCTCGGCGCGGTCGACTCGAACGGCGGGTAGCTGGCGTCGACGCCGATCCGCACGGTCTTCCACTCCTTCGCGAAGGCGCTGCCCGCCACGAGGGCGAGGGCGGCGCACAGGGCGGCCTTCTTCATTTCGATCCTTCTGTTGCTGACTTTCCGGGGGCGCTCGCGGCCGGTCGAACCGGGCGCCGCGGCGTATTCTAGACGGCCAAAATTCGCCGATCGGCGTTCTGGCGATGGCGGCCGCCGGAACGGCGAACGCCAAAAGGGCGGTATTTTACCCGAACGCGATACCCGGAAACCGGCAATCCGGGCCGACCGATCGATTCCTCGAGGCATTGATCCGGCTGTTGCGATAATCGTCGTATTCTCAGCGGGCATTGGGTCAATTGCATCCGTGGATGCAACGATGCAGTGCGCGAGCGGTGGATTGTGGCGCGATTGGCACACTCATACAGTGTCGGCATACCAGAACAACGCCTCTCACGGAGTGTCCGCCCCATGTTCCAGATCCGCCGCGCCGCCGATCGCGACCAGCGCAGCCATGGCTGGCACGAATTCCTTCACAGCTTTCCTCGCGCGTCCGGCCGGGGCGGGCCGCCGGTCTTCGGCGCGTTGCGCGAACTGAACGAGGAATGCATCGCGCCGACCCGCGGCTACGGGATGCGGCCGTACCGGGACGCGGAAATCGTCACCTACGTGCTCGACGGCGCGCTCGCGCACCGCGACAGCCTCGGCAACGGGGCAATCGTGCGTGCGGGCGGCGTGCAGCGCATGAGTGCCGGCACCGGCGTCATGCTCAGCGAAGCCAACGCGTCGTGCGACCAGCCGTTGCGCCTGCTGCGGATCTGGCTCGCGCCGGCCGGGGCGGCCGGCCGGCCCGGCTACGCGCAGACGCGCTTTGCCGACGACGACAAGCGCGGGCGGCTGCGGCTCGTCGCGGCGCCGGACGGTGGCGGCGGCGCACTGCCGTTGGATGCGGACGCACGCATCTTTGCGGGACTGATCGACGGCGACGAGGCGGCGGCGTTCGACCTGCGGGCCGGGCGCCGTGCCTATGTGCACGTGGTGCGCGGCGACGTCGCGGTGAACGGCCGCGCGCTGGCCGCGGGTGACGGCGCGCGGATCGGCGGCGTGGACGCGGTGGCGTTCGCACGCGGCCGGGCGGCCGAGGTGCTGTTGTTCGACGTTGCCTGAAACGCAAAAGGGGACGCAGGGCGGTGCCCGCGTCCCCTTCGAGGATGCCGCTCCGCGGAGCGGCCCCGCCTGCTTACTGCGTCGGTGCCGACGCGGCCTTGGCCGCGCGATGCTGCTGCCAGCGCTCCTTCATCTTCTCGTGGCGCTGTTCCATCTTCGCGAATTGCTGCTTGAGCGCCGTGCTGACCGTGGTCTTCTGCTGGTCGTTCAGGCCGTTGTAGAACGCGAGCCACGCGGCGGACGTCTGCTCGCGCAGTTGCGCGTTCTGCTGCTCGGCCTGCTGGCGCGCGGCGTGCATCGCGCTCAGGTCGAGGATCGGCTGGTTCTGCTGCGCCTTGAACTGTTCGCGCATCTGCTCGTGGCTCTTGCGCATCGCGTCGTGGTTCTGCTTCATCGTGTTGACGGCGGCCTGCCACTGCTGTTCCTGCGATGCGTTGAGCTTCAGCTGGTCGTGCAGTTTCATGATCACGCCGAACGGGCCGCCGTCGTGCCCGCCGTGCATCTGGTGGGCGCCGGGGCCGCCCGGAGGCGGCATGTCGCCGGGTTGCGCGGCGTGCGCGGTGCCGAATGCGAGAGCGAGCACGGTGGCGGCCGCGATGGCCACGCGGGAAGTCTTCTTATACATTTCAGAAACTCCTTGTATCCAAAGGGTCCGGCGATGCGGTGCCGGGAAAGCCGTGTACCGCATCCGGTAAGACGCAGGTTAGCGATGCAGGCTCCGGCCGGTGTTACGTGGGGCGGCGGCCCGGTTACCGCGCATTACAGTTCCCTTGCGCGGTAACCCGCAGTAACCCTTTCGTCCCTTTGTTTCGTTCTTCGACTCCGCCCTCGCGCGGTAAACTTCGAGCCATGACTACCCAGATCCTCATCGTCGACGACGACCAAGAACTCCGAGACCTGCTGCGCGACTATCTCGTGCGCCAGGGGATGGAAGTGTCCGTGCTGCACGACGCGGCGACGCTCGAGAAACGCCTCGAGCGCGAGCGGCCCGACCTGATCGTGCTGGACCTGATGATGCCGGGCGTCGACGGCCTGACCGCGCTGCGCCAGTTGCGCGCGGCCGGCGACGACATCCCCGTGATCATGCTGACCGCGCGGGCGGACGACGTCGACCGCATCGTCGGGCTCGAGCTCGGCGCGGACGATTACCTCGGCAAGCCGTTCAACCCGCGCGAGCTGCTCGCGCGCGTGCAGGCCGTGCTGCGCCGCCGCCGCGCGACGCCGTCGGCGGCGGCGCCCGAGCAGCGCGAGCCGTTCGGATTCGGCCGCTTCGTGCTCGACTTCCAGGCGCGTACGCTGTCGGTCGACGGCAAGCCGGCCACGCTGTCGAGCAGCGAATTCGCGCTGCTGAAGATCTTCGTGAACCATGCGCTGCGCACGCTCACGCGCGAGCGGCTGCTCGAGCTGCTGCACGGGCCCGAGTACGACGGCACCGACCGCGGCATCGACGTCCAGGTGTGGCGCCTGCGCCGCATTCTCGAAACGGATCCGTCGACGCCGCGCTTCATCCAGACGGTGCGCGGGCGCGGCTACGTGTTCGTGCCCGACGGCGAGGCCCATGCGCAAACCCATTGATTCACTGTTCGGGCGGCTGGCGCTGCTCGTCGTTGGTGTCCTGCTCCTGTCGCACTTCGCGTGGTTTTTCGCGATGCGGCTCGAGCGCAGCCAGATGCAGACGCGCTACGCGGTCGAAGAGGCCGCGTTCCTGGTCGACGCGGTACGCCAGCACGTCGAGCGCACGCCCGACCAGCCGTTGCCGTCGCGTGTGCGGCTCGTGGCGCCGGACAGCGCCGACGTGCCGAACGGCGATCCGTCGAACCTGCCGGCGGCGCTCCGGCGGTTCCGCGACGACGTGAGCGAGCGGATGCCGCCCGGCACGCGCGTCGAGGTTGGCGCACCCGGCCATCCGCCGGTGCTGTGGGTGAAGGAGCCGACCGACCGCAACTGGATCGTGGTGCCGGTGCAGCCGCTGCGGCCGCCGCGCTCGCTCGACCGGATGCTGCTGTGGCTCGGCACGATTTTCTCGGCCGGCGTGATTGCCGCGCTGTTCGCGGCCTGGCAGCTGCAGCAGCCGTTGCGTTCGCTTGCGCGCGCGGTCGCGCGCTTCGGCCGCGGCCAGCCGGTGCCGCCATTGCGCGAGCGCGGTCCGCGCGAGCTGCGCCAGCTTACGCACGGTTTCAACCAGATGGTGGAGCAGGTGTCGCAGGCCGAAAGCGACCGTGCGGTGATGCTGGCGGGCGTGGCGCACGACCTGCGCACGCCGCTAGCGCGGATGCGGCTGCGGGCGGAAATGATGGACGACGTCCGGCTGCGCGACGGCGTCGTGCGCGACGTCGATTCGATGTCGCACATCGTCGACCAGTTTCTGGTGTTTGCCCACGGCGGGTCCGATCGCAGCGAGCCGGTGCCGGTCGATCAGGCGTGCGAGCGGATCGCACGCAGCTATCGCGCGGTCGCGCCGAACGCGCCGACGGTCCAGACCCGGCTCGACGCCGATCCGGGCTTCCGCCTGCCGACGGCGACGCTCGACCGGATCCTGTCGAACCTGCTGGACAACGCGCATGCGTACGGTGCGCCGCCCGTGCTCGTCGAGACGGCACGCACGCCGGCCGGTTATGTGCTGTCGGTCAGCGACAGCGGCGGCGGGATCGCCCCGCGCGATCTCGCGGCGGCGACACGGCCGTTCGTGCGGCTCGATCCCGCACGCGGCGGGAACGGCCACAGCGGGCTCGGGCTCGCGATCGTCGAGCGGCTCGTACTCAGGCTGGGCGGGGCGTGCGACATCGGCAACCGCCCAGAAGGCGGCCTGCGTGTCGCGATGACGTTCCCGTTCGAGGCCGTGCCGAAGGACGAGCCCCACGCACAGGCCGCATGAGCGGCTGCGGCGCCGGCCCGGCCGGGCTGGCGCCGCGTGGCATCATTCGCCGAACAGCGTGCCGAGCGTCTCGGCCGCGTTGCTGTCGATGGTGTTGTAGGTCACGCTGGTGGCCTCGAAGATGTAGACGGTCGTATACCGGCCGAGGCGCTCCAGGATTTCCTCCTGCAGCGATTCAGGCACGACGTTCATGTTCAGGTACCATGCCGTCGACGACAGCCGCGTCTGGAACGACCCGTATTCCTGCATCAATTCGTAGAACGCGTCGGCATCCTGATCGCGGCAGACGATCACCAAGTTTCCTGCCATTCCCTTTCCTCCCGCTCGTCGATCGATCCCCAGGGCCTGCGGACACCGGGAACGCGCATGCGTTGCCATCGGTACGGCCGCAACCGACCCCCAGGGGCCAGCCCCGATCATACCCGCTTAGTCGTATCGGGCCGATGATGCCCGACATGGTTTGCGCGTGCGTGCGGCGGGCGGGTTCCCGGCCGGGCCGGATCACGGCATAATTCGGGCCTGCGTGCCGGCCGAAGGAGTGCGGCCGGGCTGCTTGTACCGCGCACCCGTCATTCGCCCGCGCGCCAGGCACGATCCGTGCGCCGCCTGCGCCGTTCCCGGACGGTTGTACCTGAAATACAGGTTGGTGTAGTGTCGTGCCGTCGCGGGCCGGCTCGTCCGGCGCGCGGCAGCGCGTGCACGCACGGCGCACCGCGCTCGCGCGCGATCGTCAGTCAATCGAATTACCGCACCCGTGCGCTTTGCCATGAATCAACATCGACTGCCGGCTTCGTTCGGCCTTACCGGGGAGGGCGCCTGATGGACGTCGGATTCTTCAATCCGAACCGGACCGCCAACGCGTCCGCATGGCGCGTTCTGCCGAACCGGTGGGATTTCATCGCGTTTCCGCTGATCATCTGCCTGATCGCGATGGCGGTCGTCGGTTTCCACGAAACGATGGCGCCGATCGGCACCCTGCAGACGCAGAAGATCTCGCTCGACCCGTCGAACCTGCCCGAATACGCGTTGCGCACCACGCTGCGGATGCTCGCCGCGATGGTCGCGTCGCTCGCGTTCACGCTCGTCTACGGCACGCTCGCGGCCAAGAGCCGCCGTGCCGGCATGGTGCTGATCCCGATCCTCGACATCCTGCAGTCGGTGCCGGTGCTCGGCTTCATCTCGTTCACCGTCACGTTCTTCCTCGCGCTGTTCCCGAGCCGCGTGCTCGGCGCCGAGCTCGCGGCGATCTTCGCGATCTTCACGAGCCAGGCGTGGAACATGACGTTCAGCTTCTACCAGTCGCTGCGCACGGTGCCGCGCGACCTCGACGAAGTGTCGCGAGGCTTTCACCTGACGTCCTGGCAGCGCTTCTGGAAGCTCGAAGTGCCGTTCTCGATGCCCGGCCTGATCTGGAACATGATGATGTCGATGTCGGGCGGCTGGTTCTTCGTCGTCGCGTCGGAGGCGATCACCGTCGGCAACCAGACCATCACGCTGCCGGGCATCGGCGCGTACCTCGCGCAGGCGATCTCGGACAAGAACTTCGGTGCGATCGGCTGGGTGATCCTCACGATGACCGTCGTGATCCTCGCGTACGACCAGTTCCTGTTCCGCCCGCTGATCGCGTGGGCCGACAAGTTCCGGATGGAGAACACCGCGTCGGGCGACGCGCCGCAATCCTGGCTGCTCGACCTCGTCCGCCGCACGCGCCTGATTCATCAGCTGCTCGTGCCGGCCGGCTGGTTCTTCGCGAAGGCCGCGCGGATTCCGCTGCGCCTGCCGCTGTCGGGCGCGATGCGCTTCACGCTGCCGAAAGTCGAGAAGAAGGCGTCGCGCACGGTCGACATCGCATGGGCCGCGCTCGTGCTGCTCGGCACGGCCTATATCGTGTGGCGCGTCGTCAGCTTCGTCGCGACCGGCGTGACGATGGCCGAGGTCGGCCATGTGGTCGTGCTCGGGCTCATCACGCTGCTGCGCGTGGTCGTGCTGATCGCGATCGCGTCGGTCATCTGGGTGCCGATCGGCGTGTGGATCGGGCTGCGCCCGCGGCTCGCCGAGAAGCTGCAGCCGCTCGCGCAGTTCCTTGCCGCGTTCCCGGCGAACCTTCTGTTCCCGGTGTTCGTGATCGTGATCGCGCGTTTCCACCTGAACGCCGACATCTGGCTGTCGCCGCTGATCGTGCTCGGCACGCAGTGGTATATCCTGTTCAACGTGATCGCCGGTGCGACGTCCTACCCGAACGACTATCGCGAAGCGGCGACGAACTTCCGCATCCGCGGCTGGCAGTGGTGGCGGCAGGCGATCCTGCCCGGCATCTTCCCGTACTACGTGACCGGCGCGATCACCGCATCGGGCGGCGCGTGGAACGCGAGCATCGTGTCGGAAGCCGTGCAGTGGGGCAATACCAGGATCGAGGCGCACGGCCTCGGTGCCTATATCGCGCAGACCACCGCCGCCGGCGATTTTCCGAAGATCATCCTGGGCATCGCCGTGATGTCCCTGTTCGTTACCCTGTTCAACCGCCTGCTGTGGCGTCCGCTGTATGCCTTCGCCGAGGCGAAGCTGCGGCTCGACTGAGACCGATTGAGAGCGAAACGCGATGCACAATCCGAATGCTGTAAACGCCCCCGTCCAGACGAACCAGCCGCCGCGCCTCGGTGAGGAAATCCTGCGCGTCGATCACGTCTGTCGCGGCTTCAACAAGACGCAGGGCGAGCTGCTCGTGCTCGACGATGCGAACCTGTCGCTGCGCGAAGGCGAGATTGTCGGCCTGCTCGGCCGTTCCGGCTCGGGCAAGTCGACGCTGCTGCGCATCATCGCCGGGCTGATCGAGCCGACCGGCGGCGAGGTGACCTACCTCGGCAAGCCGCTGCGCGGCCCGGCCGAAGGCGTCGCGATGGTGTTCCAGACCTTCGCGCTGTTCCCGTGGCTCACCGTGCTGCAGAACGTGGAAGCCGGGCTGGAGGCGCTCGGCGTCGGCGCACGCGAGCGGCGCGAGCGTGCGCTCGCCGCGATCGACCTGATCGGTCTCGACGGTTTCGAGAACGCGTACCCGCGCGAGCTGTCGGGCGGCATGCGCCAACGTGTGGGCTTTGCGCGCGCGCTCGTCGTCGATCCGACGATCCTGCTGATGGACGAGCCGTTCTCCGCGCTCGACGTGCTGACCGCCGAGACGCTGCGTACCGACCTGCTCGACCTGTGGACGCAGGGCCGCATGCCGATCAAGTCGGTGCTGATCGTCACGCACAACATCGAGGAAGCGGTGTTCATGTGCGACCGGATCCTCGTGCTGTCGTCGAACCCGGGCCGCGTGATCGCCGAGATCAAGGTGCCGTTCAAGCATCCGCGCAACCGGCTCGACCCGGCGTTCCGCAAGCTCGTCGACGACATCTACGCGAAGATGACGGCGCGGCAGACCGGCGAAGCGACGAAGAAGGGGCTCGAGCTCGGCAGCTGGCTGCCGCAGGTGTCGACCAACCTGATGGCCGGCCTGATCGAGACGCTCGCGATGGCGCCGTACCACGGTCGCGCCGACATGCCGGAAATCGCGCGTACGCTGCACCTCGAGGTCGACGACCTGTTCCCGATCGCCGAAGTGCTGCAATACCTCGGCTTCGCGGACGTGCGGGAAGGGGACGTGTTCCTGACGCCGCCGGGGCGCGTGTTCGCGGAATTCGGCACGCAGGAGCGCAAGTTGATGTTCGCGGATCACCTGCTGAAGCACGTGCCGCTCGCTGCGCGGATCAAGAAGGTGCTGAACGAGCGCCCCGGCCATCGCGCGCCGCGCGTGCGCTTCGAGCAGGAGCTGGAGGATTTCCTGTCGGACGGTGCCGCCGAGGAAACGCTCGACGCGGTGATCGACTGGGGGCGTTACGGCGAGATCTTCTCGTACAACGACCAGACGGAGATTTTCAGTCTCGAGGACGTCGAGTCCTGATGCTGGCGGGGCGACTCTGGCGCATCCCGCCGGAATCGCCCGGATGCCCCGAGCGGCTTGATGCTGCCGTCGCGGGCCAAGGGCCGCGGCCCGACCCCGGCGTTCGCAACGGGCGCCCGGCCATGGATACCTGATTGTCGGATCGTGCGCCTGCCGGAAGCGCTGAGAATGGTGTTCGGCGACGATGCCGCGTCCAGTTTCACTCTTCGGCGACAACGCTTCGTTCACCTCGGACACCGTTCTCCACTTCACCACGTATTGAATGCCTGCCGCGTCGGTGCGGTGTGCTTCGACGCGCGATCACGCTCGTCGATCGGCAATAGATATTACGGATTGATCTGCTGATCGATCGGGCTGCTTTCGACACTGAACATTAAATCCTGACATCCGGGATTGACGGCATCCTTCCGACGATTCTTGCTGAATTGGGTCGAATGGAAATGGTAGCCCCTGACGTCATGCGAGCTGCGTTCAATCAACGAACAGGCGCGTCGATTTGATTGTATCGAGGGAGAGCGTTGGTTGGCCGACCTCTCAAGGTTGGCCAAACTACATTTTCGGCGGTTGAATGGAATGACCGATAAAAAGCCGGATTTTTTAGCGATCCGCATAGGGCATGTCGCTATACAGAAGTGTCGGCGTTACCGTCTTCGCGCAATAGGCGCATGGTTTCCGCGGCGATATGAACTTTCGTGATTCCCTTCCAAATCGTCTCGGCGCCGGGTTCGCCGTCGCTCTTGCGAGCGAGGAAACCACCGAGGCGTGCGACCAAGCGCAATACCTCGTTGAGCGTGGGTTGGGCAGATCGAGGTGTTTTCGTGAGCAAGTACGCAGCCGATTTCATCGGGATCGAAGAACAGACGCGGGTCCAAATCAGGACAGGTTCGACCCAGCCGCATCAGGTGTGTCACGCGCCAAGCCACCACCAGAAACAGCGCCAATGCGCGCTCGAGTCGTTCAATCGAGTCCAACTGCAACTCTTCGACCTGACAGTCGTTCTTCAGAACGTTGAACAGGATCTCGATTTCCCATCTGGCCCGATACCACTCGATCAATTCGGTCGCTTCATCCAGCGTGCTCGCGACGCGGTTGGTCGGCAAGCGCTATTCGATCGGTTTGACGCCGTCAGGCGCGTCAAACTCGCGCGCGACCAGGCACGTTGCAGCGATGCTTTTTCCCTTGCTTGCTGCGGTCAACTGCATGCGCTGCAGCCACAGGCGCTGGTGAACCGTTCTGGCTTTCACACCCTGGCGGCCATCGGGAAGGCGATTTCGCCCACGGCTTCGCCGCACGTCGCGCGCTCCCACAGTCTGTCGTCCTCGGGCAAGCTGCGGTTGTGCGAGGTACGTACCAGCCAGTCGGCCGGTTTGCCCAGATCATCGGCGCGTTCCATCAGCGCGATCAGATCCGCTTCGCGGTCGGCCACATGCACCAGACGGGTCAACCCCATATCCAGCGCCATCTCGGCGATGCGCTCGTAGCCTTCGATCCAACGCAAACTTTCCTTCGGACCGCCACACTGGCCCGAATCGTCCTTCTTCTCGCGGGCCCACATCCAGGCATCTAGAATGCCCAACGGTTCGCGCTGGGGCGTTACCGCATAGGTCGGGTGAACAAACATCCCGCGCTGCGCCTCATACGTCAGCGGCCCCAAGCCGAGCGCATCCTGACCCTTAAAATCAAGCTCAGTGGTGTCTTCAAGACAGAGCACGACCTGATGCGCCTGCATTCGCTTTTGCGTCTGCTGCCAGTGCGGCTCCAGAATCGCATGCCATTGAACCTTCTCGTTATCGAAGAAGCGATATGCCGCTATCGTTTCGCCCCAACCTTGGCATGCCTGCGGCACGTTGTCCGTCGGGTCGGCCGCCATCCTTTCCATCAAAAGCCTCGCTCGCTTGTTCAGGCGCGCGTCGCCAAGGTCCAGTTGCTCGAATTCCATTTGCGTCCAGCGCGTCGATTCGGTGACCAAGGCGTGCGCTCAAAAGCGGAGAGTAAACGCGAAACACCGACAGTTTACAAGCGCTGCTCTATGTCATTGAAAGTAAACGAGCTCTTTCGCCGTCGCGGAACGACAGCGACGTTGTGTATAACGACATGGGGATAGCCCCCGCTGGCTGTCTATTTTAATAAGCTTACCGCGCAGCACTTCGTGAGTGCCGCGAACCGTGCAAGATCTCGTGAAGCATGCCAGGAAGTTTGAACGCAACATTCAAAATCAGGAAAGACAGTGACCAGTAAAGCACGCAAGTTCAATTACGTCGCATTGATGATCGGCCTGTGCGCAGTTGTCTGGACGCTGATTTCGCTCAGCGACAAGCTGACCTTCATTAAATCTTCGGTTGCAACGCAAGGCACGGTCGTCCGACTGGACTATGGCGAGCGTCACCCCGAGATTTCCTTTGTAACGCAAGCTGGCGAGCACCTATCGTTTCCCGGGAGCTTTGTCTCAGTGGAAGTCGGCGATTCTGTTCCTGTCCGCTACGATCCGACCAAGCCACTTGCAACAGCGAAAGTCGATACGTTTACCAACATGTGGCTTGAGACTCTTATATCGGCCGTGTTTGCAATTGCGTTCCTGTACGCCGGGTTGACCGGAGAGTCGTTTCGGCCAAAATATGGATAAACCATGTGGATAAAGACACTGAGAGAGTCAGTGGAAATTCAAGACCGGAGCGGGCGGTGGTGTGGGTCTTGACCTGTTTCTCGCCTCGGGCGGCGTCATTGTACTTAAACCCCCTTCGGGTCAGCTCGAGCAGTTCGCATACATCGGCACAGGTATGGGGGTGTCGGTTCCCATTTTGAAGTGGCTCAAGCTGGGTAAATTCGAATTACCGAAGCTTAATGTCCGTGGGCACGGCGTTAGTGGGGCGGGCGCAACAAAAGGCTTCGACAGCGATGGCGATGTGTATATGACGGAAGCTTTCCGTGGTCAAGAATTGCAGCTCAAGAACTTTGAAGGTGGTGTGATCTATATTGATTGGTCAATTGGTTATCTTGCGGGCTGGAGCGGCACGTTTATGCTCGCAGGAATCGATCCGCGTCTGATGAAACTCGCCACGGTCCCAGTGGCGGGAGGGATTTTCATGCGGCAGGCAATCATGTCGGCACCAATTTTCATCAAAACGCAAGGTCAAATGGAAGGGCTGGCGGATTCCCTCGGTATCGGGCTCATGTTTGGCCAAATGACATATCAAGGTACGGAGCCCATTCCGAAGCAGGGGCCGGTCAGCGAATTGCCGGGCGTGAACTGATCATCGAAACGCGGATCGGTTGACGCAGCGCGACAGGCTTCCGTCGTCGCCGATTGGCTAGAGTATGGGCCGAATCCCCGGCTGAGCGGGGCGGCGCAGCAACTCCGTCCCACGTTGCGCTGATCGGAAGATCAGTTGGACGTAGCTATTCGCCGGCGCATAGGGTGCGAAGAGTCGATCGAGCACCTGGGCGAACAGGCTCAATGTGACGTCGCGTAGTGCACCATCGTCCAGCGAGACGATGATTTCCACCCCGCGCACGAACGACGGAAATTGGCTGGCTAGCGACATCCATTTGATAGCAGGCTGATAGTCAAGTCCGGTGATTGCGTCGATGCTGCGTTGTGCGATGACGTTCGCGCGTGGCGGCCGAGCGGATGAAGACATTGGCTGCGTTGCATAACCCGGACATGATCGCGGGTGGTAAGGATGTCGTCACCATGATGGGTGATCGCGGCGTAAACTCGTCCATCGGATCGCAGTGGAAGGATCGTGTAGCTGAGTTGGACGAAGCGGCGAAGAATGTCCCGGAGGCGGAGCGAGGAGGGACTAAAATGAGCGCTAAACTCAAGCGATGCAAATAGTGAGGAAGTGAAATGGATCAGTTCATGGAGAATTTTCTCGGGTTCAAGGAATTCGGCCCGGCAATCGATCGGCGTGACGTGCCCTCTGAAAAGATCGAGAAATTCCGGGGCAAGCTGCCAAACAAACTGCTGGACTACTGGCAGGAGTACGGGTGGTGCGGCTATGCCAAGGGTTTGCTCTGGACCGTCGACCCAGACGAATGGGAAGATGAGCTAGAAGCTTGGATTGGTGAGACGGAATTCATGGAGCGCGATGCGTACTACGTGATTGCGCGTACGGCTTTTGGCGAATTGATTCTATGGGGCGAAAAGACAGGCCAGTCGCTAAAAGTCATTGCGCCATATGGCATGGTCTTCCCGTCGTTCGATGATAGTAAGTTCGAAAGAAGGGAGGCGGATTTAGCAATTCAACTCTTCTTCAGTACCTGTTCGAAAGATGCGTTTGATTTCCTGGATAACGATAAGGCCCCGTTGTTTGATCGTGCGCTCGAGAAGTTGGGCCCCCTCGATCACACCACGATGTACGGGTTCGTGCCAGCGCTCGCGTTGGGCGGGACGCCGGTGCTCGAGCGGCTTCAAAGGCTCGATGCACATGTTCATCTAGATATTTTGTCTCAGGTGACGGAACTGCACGTTATGCGCGACATTGCTCAAGATGCGCGAGATGCTGGATTGCTCTAACACGATATTGCAGGTGCCACGTACGTACGCGTCAGAAACTGATCACTCGGTTAGCGTTCGATGCTTCGCTGATAACTGTGGCAGTTTCAATGGGTAAAAGAGAAGGACTGTAGTTGGGGAAAACTGCGATGAGCCGAAGTGGACGGCCTGGACCGGCCAGAGTTTCATAGACACTCACGAGCCGTTTAGCGCGTAGCGCCGCTCAAACTCAATCGGTGAAAGATCGCCGGTGGAACCATGCCGACGAACCGGGTTATAAAACATTTCGATGTAATCGAACAGGTCCGAGGTCGCGGTCGCCCGACTCGGATAGATGCGCCGCTTGATTCGCTCCTTTTTTAGGGCGCTGAAGAAGCTCTCGGCCACGGCATTGTCGTGGCAATTACCGCGCCGACTCATGCTTGGAACCATATGGTGCGCCTTCAGGTGTGCGATTCACGGACATCGTTTCACTTCTTGATGCGCCTTTTTCGTTCCGTGGTGGAGCTCGAGGCTCCGTTAGGAGACGCGAGCTCCACCACGCGCCGGTGATGTCCTGCGAGGGGCTTGTCGACGCGCCATTCACGGTGGCGAATTCGTTCTTTCGTTTCGTCCTAGGCACTTTCCAACTCCTCCGCGAGAGGCGTAATTTCGCTTAACTCCGCTATATGATCGATGGGCGTCTTGCCACCAAGTGAGCCGTGCGGGCGCCGCCAGTTATAGTCGAACTGCCACTCATCAATTCGTTGGTCGATCGCATCCCCGGTCGGTGGATGATTCGACCAGAATTCGTTGAGGTCGGCACTATAAACAGCTGAACTCTCTGCTGGCGGGTTTTGGTAACACTATGATAATTTTTGGTTTTATTTCGTGAGCAAGTATTGAGTCTCGAGGACGTCGAGACCTGATGCTGGCGGGGCGACTCTGGCGCATCCCGCCGGAATCGCCCGGATGCCCCCAGCGGCTCGATGCTGCCGTCGCGGGCCAAGGGCCCGCGGCCCGACCCCGGCGTTCGCAACGGGCGCCCGGCCATGGATACCTGATTGTCGGATCGTGCGCCTGCCGGAAGCGCTGAGAATGGTGTTCGGCGACGATGCCGCGCCCGGTTTCACTCTTCGGCGACAACGCTTCGTTCACCTCGGACACCGTCCACCACTTCACCACATGTCAGAGAGTCTCTATTCTGTCGCTGCTGGTATGCACGACCTGGTGGTCGTGTCCGTCATCGATTCGCCGAGTCCGCACGTTTTTCGCGCAAAAATCGAGCAGATCTATTCCTGCGGGAAGGGCATCACGCCGGATCGTCTCGGAACGGAGTTCGAGTTTTACAGCGGGCCTGCGACGTGGGGGAACGTACCGCTCCAGATCGGGGAGCGGGCGTTGCTCTTCGTGCATCAGGTGTCCGGTGTGTTTAACGAATATCCATGGCGCGGCCACATGGTTCTGGAGGAAATTGACGGTGAATCGTACGCCCGATTACAGATTCCCGAGTTGTGGTTGAGGGACGATCTGCCGGAAGCCGTGAAAGCTGCGGCGGCTCCTCATCCAACCAGGCGAAACGCATCGATTGTCAGGTTCGGTGCGCTCGAGAACTACCTGAAAGGGCTCATCGAGAAAGCGGTTCGCTGAGCCGGGGCGGCTTCCGGACAGCGAAGCGGATAATGCGCGTGCGAAGTTTTTGGAGCTGAATTGAATGACCGATAAGAACCCCGATTTTTCACCGATGCGCATGCGGGCACGCGGATTCGTGTCGCAGGGGCGCATCGAGGATGCGCTCGGACTGTACGGCGACATCCTGAAGGTGGCGCCGGAAGACGCGGCGACGTATGCCGATCGCGGCACGACCTTCGCGATGATCAAGAAGACAGCGCTCGCGCTGAACGATCTGAACCGGGCCATCGAGCTGGGCTACACGGATCCGTCGGCGTATTGCACGCTCGCGACGATTTACCTCGAAGGCGGCGCCTACCAGAAGTCGCTCGATTACTTCGACAAGGCGCTGAAGCTCAATCCCGACCAGCCTTTCGTCTATTTCAATCGCGCCAGGGCATACGAGACGCTGGGTGATATCAACGCGTCGATCGCCGATCTCGAGCGGTGCCTGACTTACGACCCGGACGATGCGCTGTCCGCGAAGATCAAGGAAAGGGTGGCGCAGCTTCGCGCACGTCTGTAACGGCTGCCTCCGGATGTGAAGTGTGCGGTACCCGGCCCGGAATCCGGGCGAATGGCTTGGGGAGTCGTGATGTTGAAGCGGGACAGCTTGCCGTATTCCGTGCTGCCTTCATCGTTGGCAGCATTGATCTCAGAGACTGATTTTCTGACGGCGTTCGAGAATGCGGAGTCGCAAACCGTCATCGTTTGGTATGTCGACGCGCGAATCGGTCGTCAGCACGAAATCGAGTTTTCCCCGAGGCTAGGGCGTCTGCTGTCGCGCGGCGAGCGCGAAGCGCAATTTCCGCCGGAGCGTCAGATGGTGCTGCAAGACGGGATCCGCGTGCACGTAGGCAATAGGCTCGAGGCCGATACCGACGTTCGCTATGAAACCTATACCGCACACGATCCGGTGACGTCGTCGAAGCTTGCCGTCGGCGAACAGATGTTCTTTGTGCCGTTTCTGGACGAGCCCGAGCCGGTCGTTCGGCAGGCAATCGAACGAGCGAAGTTCCTGAATACGTATGCGGGATGGAGCGCAATCGAGCGCACTCGTTATTGGGTGGGCGTGCTGTATCGTGCGCGACGCCAGACGGGGGAGTCGGGTATCAACGAAGACGAAGCCTTTCGGCCCGCAGTGTTGAAGCACATGAGGGCGGTGGATCCTGATGTCGATGACATGCTTGCGGCGGTGCTTGCCGAGCTGAGTCGAATGGAAATGATCGCCCCGGATATCATGCGGGCTGCGTTCAATCTACGTACAGGCGCATCGATCTGATCGCCCGGACCACCAGTGTGTCCGATGAGCGACGCGCATTGATTGACCGGCGCGCGGCACACCGCTCCGCTACTGCAAATTCCCCCACCGATCGACCGCCGGCTCCGCCGACGCCCACTTCCAGTGCGTGCCTTGCTGGCACGCATTCGCGAAAAACCAGTCGGCCTTGTCGCCGTCCTTCACCGAGAACGCGAATTCCTTGCACAGCGCGAGCGCCGACGAGTACGCGCGCGTGACCCGCACTTCGCCTTCGCCGTTTTCGAGCGGCAGCGTGTTCTTCACCTTCCACGGCTTCACTTCGCCGACGGCGAGACTGCCGGCCGTCTTCGCGATCGCGTCCTGCTGATTCTGATGGAGCTGCTTCATCGTGCGGTTGACGGCTTCGTCGGTCGCGGCCTGCACGGCGATCCCGACGCCGACGCCGACCGCCGGGTTCGCGGTGACGAGGCCCGTCGCCGCACCGGCCAGCGCGCCGCTCGCCGCGCCGACCGACCCGCAGCCCGACAGCGTGGCCGCCGCCGCGCACAGCGCGCCGATGGCCGCGATACGGATCGCGACGCTCATTGCAGCGAGCCCCAGCGTTCGGTCGCCGGTTCCGCCGACGCCCATTTCCACACGGGGCCGTCGCGGCAGATCGTGGCGACGTAGAACGCCGATTGCGCGGCCTTGTCGGCTTTCGCGGGCGTGTCGACCGCGAACACGATTTCCTTGCAGTCGAGCGGGCCGATGCTGATCATCCGGCTGACCGTCACGCGGCCCTGTTCGTCGTCCTCGATCGGGAACGAGTGGTGCGTCGACCACGGCGCGACGCCGCCCACGTCGAGCGGGCCGGCCGCCTTCGCGATCTGTTCCTGTGTGTAACGGTGTGCGACGCGCTGCGAGTACTGGACGCCCGCACGCGCACCGGCGACGGCGCCGAGGCCGATGCCCGTCGCGACGGCGGCGTTGTTGGTGACCTTGGAGGCGATCGCGGCACCCGCGATACCGGCGCCGGCTGTCGCGCCCTCGCTGTACAGCGAGTTGCAGCCGGACAGCAGTGCGGCCGTGGCGATCGCGGCCAGCACGACGCGCGCCGGGATGGCCCGGCGCGGCGATTCGAAACGAGTGTTCATCCCTGAGTGCAAGTCCTGTCTGGGTGAGCGGCAACGCGTGCGCGCCCTCATGCCGCGTCATTGTTTCGCAATTGTCATAGGAAAAATGCAAAGCTTTGACAAATCGCCGGACGGCATCCCGCGCGCGTACGCGCGGCGTTATTGTCGGACAGGTGGATCGGGAGGGGTCGAAACGTTACAAATTGAAGGTAATTGTTACTTTGGCGTGCAAGGAAGCGACCTAGACTTTTCAGTTATGGAATGTTTCTACGACGGCCTCGGGCCGCGCCGCACATGAGACACCCGGCCATGCGACGTTCGAAACGGTTTTCGCCCCGGCCGCCCGACGCAGGGGCGGATCGCCCGCATCCGCAGACCGACGCGCCATCGGCACCGCCTGCCGGTGCGCCCGGCGAGACGCCGTCCGACGGCGATCACAACCAGGGCGGTGCCCGCCCGGAAGGGCTCGACTATCAGCGGGATCTCGGTCAGGAGCAGGACGCCTGATGTCGTTGCCGTCGTATTCCGCCGCAGCCTTTCACACCTGCATTTCTCACGTCTGAATCGCCGCACGGCCGCCTTCGGGCCGCCGTGCCAGCCTTGGCGCGCGCCGCGCGCCAGCCCATCGAATCGAGGAGGGAAAGCCGCATGAGCAGATTGATCGTGGTATCGAACCGTGTCGCCGCCGGCGAGGACACGCGCCCGAGCGCCGGTGGCCTGGCAGTCGGCGTGATGGACGCGCTGAAGGAAACGGGCGGCGTCTGGTTCGGCTGGAACGGCGAGATCGTCGGTGCGCCGGATGCCGAGCCCGCGATCCAGCGGGACGGCAACGTGACCTATGCGACGGTCGGGCTGACCCGGCGCGACTACGACCAGTACTACCGCGGCTTCTCGAACGCGACGCTGTGGCCGGTGTTCCATTACCGCGGCGATCTCGCGCGCTTCGACCGCCAGGAGTACGCGGGCTATCTGCGCGTGAACGCGATGCTGGCGAAGCAGCTCGCCGCGCTGCTGCGCCCCGACGACCTGATCTGGGTGCACGACTATCACCTGCTGCCGTTCGCGCATTACCTGCGCGAGCTTGGCGTGAAGAATCCGATCGGCTTCTTCCTGCACATCCCGTTTCCGTCGCCCGACATGCTGCGTCTCGTGCCGCCGCACGAGGAACTCGTGAAATTCATGTGCGCATACGACGTCGCGGGCTTCCAGACCGAGGCCGACAAGCAGGCGTTCACCGACTACATCGAGCGGCGCGGGATCGGCGCGGCGAGCGACGACGGGATGCTGCACGCGCACGGGCGTGTCGTGAAGGTCGCCGCCTATCCGATCGGCGTTTATCCCGACGCGATCGCGCAGGCGGCCGTCCAGTACGGCGCGCGCAAGCCGGTGAAGATGCTGCGCGAGGCGCTCGACGGCCGCAAGCTGGTGATGAGCGTCGACCGCCTCGATTATTCGAAGGGGCTCGTCGAGCGCTTCCAGTCGTTCGAGCGGATGCTCGCGAATGCGCCCGGCTGGCAGGGGCGCGTGTCGCTGCTGCAGATCGCGCCGCCGACGCGTTCCGACGTGCAGACCTATCAGCACATTCGCGAAACGCTCGAAGGCGAGGCCGGCCGCATCAACGGCCGCTTCTCGCAGCTCGACTGGACGCCGATCCAGTACCTGAACCGCAAGTACGAGCGCAACCTGCTGATGGCGTTCTTCCGGATGTCGCAGGTCGGCTACGTGACGCCGTTGCGCGACGGGATGAACCTCGTCGCGAAGGAGTACGTGGCATCGCAGGATCCGGCCGATCCGGGGGTGCTCGTGCTGTCGGAGTTCGCGGGCGCGGCGGCCGAGCTGACCGGTGCGCTCCTCGTCAATCCGTACGACCTGTCGCAGATGGCCGAGGCGCTCGAGCGCGCGCTGTCGATGCCGCTCGCGGAGCGGCAGGCGCGCCACGAGGAGAACCTCGCGCGGCTGCGCGGGAACGACCTGTCGGTCTGGCGCGATACGTTCGTCGCCGACTTGCGCAGTGTCGCGGCCGCCGCGTCGGTCACGCGGCGCGCGGGCCGGCGGGGCGTGCATGCGTGAGGTCGTACAGGGGCCCGGCGCCGCCGACGACACGAGCGACGACGCCACCCGCCGCTTTTTCGTCGTGACCGGTGGCCCGGGTTCGGGCAAGAGCACGCTGCTCGATGCGCTCGAGCGCGCCGGTTGCGCGCGCTCGCAGGAAGCCGGGCGGGGCGTGATCCGCGACCAGATGGCGATCGACGGTCACGCGTTGCCGTGGCGCGACCCGGCCGCGTTTGCCGAGCTGATGCTGAGCTGGGAGATGCGCTCGTACGATCTCGCGCGGCATGCGCGCGGGCCTGTGTTCTTCGATCGCGGCGTGCCGGACGTGATCGGCTATCTGCGGCTGACGGGGCTGGCCGTGCCCGCGCATGCGGAGGCCGCGGCCAACCGTTTCCGCTATCACCCGCGCGTGTTCATCGCGCCGCCGTGGCCGGACATCTATGCGCAGGACACCGAGCGCCGGCAGGATTTCGCGGAAGCCGTGCGCACCTACGACGCGATGGTCGAGTGCTATACGTCGTACGGCTATCGGCTGATCGAACTGCCGCGCGAGAGCGTGCAGGCGCGTGTGCGTTTCGTGATGGACGCGCTCGACGCCGAATGACGCGCGGAGCGGCGCGCGACGTTGTCAGGTTGCCGCGTCCGGTCGCGGCGACGCGATGCGCAGCATGCTGACGAGCGCGGCCACCGCCGCGAATGCCGCGGCGACATAGAGCGCAATCGTCGGCCCGCGATCGGGGACGAGCCCGAAAATCAATGCGACGAGCGCGGCGCCGAGCGTCTGACCGGTCAGCCGCGCGGTGCTCAGCATGCCGCCCGCGCCACCGCTGCGCTCGCGCGGCGCCGACGACAGCATCGCGCGGTTGTTCGGCGACTGGAACAACCCGAAGCCTGCACCGCACAGCGCCATCCGCCACACGATGTCGACGGTGCCCGGGTGCGCGCCGATCGTCGCGAGCGACAGCAGCCCGGCCGCGAACAGGGCGAGCCCGATTCCGCCGAGGATGCCCGCCGAATAACGATCCGACAGCACGCCCGCGAGCGGCGCGGCGAACACGATCACGAGCGGCCAAGGCGTCATGTAGAGGCCCGTCTCGACCTGCGAGAAGCCGAGCGAGTGCTGCAGCCAGAACGGCAGTGCGACGAACGCGAGCATCTGCGACGTGAACGACGCCATTGACGTATAGATCGACAGCGCGAACATCGGGATGCGCATCAGGTCGACGGGCAGCAGCGGCGCCGGCTGCGACAGCTGGCGCTTCACGAAGAAGTAGCCGACGACGAACGCGACGGCCAGCTCGGCCGCGACGTACGCATGGCCTTCGCCGTGGCCGAGCCCGTCGACCGCCGTGATCAGCAGACCGAACACGCACGCGTTCATCAGCGCGCTCGGGAAATCGTACGGCGCATCGTGCAGCGGGTTGGACGGCAGCGCGCGCAGGCTGCCGATCACCGCGGCGATGCCGATCGGCACGTTGACCGCGAAGAGCCACGGCCACGATGCGAACGACAGGATCGCGGACGCGACCGTCGGCCCGATCGCCGACGACAGCGCCACGACCATCGCGTTGATCGACAGCCCGCGCCCGAGCATCGACGACGGGTAGATCATCCGCACGAGCGCCGCGTTGACGCTCATGATGCCGGCCGCGCCGAACCCCTGGATCACGCGCATCACGGCCAGCATCGGCAGCGAGCCGGCGAGCGCGCAGCCGAGCGACGCCGCGGTGAACAGCGCGAGCCCCGCGACGTAGATGCGGCGATAGCCGATGCGCTCGCCGAGCGAGGCGAGCGGCAGCAGCGTGATCGTGACCGCGAGCTGGTATGCGTTGACGATCCAGATCGATGCGGCGTCGGACGCGTGCAGGTCGCGTGCGATCGTCGGCAGCGCGACGTTTGCGATGGCGCCGTCGAGCACGGCGAGCGTGATGCCCAGTGCGACGCAGAGGATCGCCCAGTAGCGTTGCGGAAGCGGCAGGCCGGTATCGGCGTTCATGGCGGGAGCAGATGCGTGGTTGTCCGCGCGCCCGGCTGCCGGTTGCGTGCGCAACCATGCGGGAGGGTGGAGGCGGCGATGAGCGGCCCGGCCGGCGAGACTGCACCGGGGCGGGGCCGGCCGAGTGTATCACCGGGCCGCATGGCGCGACGCCGGCACTCAGCCTTCGAAGTCGAGGCCGCCGAGCCGCACGAGCGGGTCGGCCTGCGTGCGCGACAGGAGATCGATGTCGCGCGCGCCCTCCCATGCGCCCAGTTTTTTCGGGAGGGCAGCCAGGTAGTGCTCGAAGCGCCGCGGGCCGTCCGGTTCCATCAGCCGCTCGATTTCGTCGGTGTCCCAGGTCAGTTGGAGGTTCAGCGGATGCTCGAAGCCGCTGACATGCTCGTGCGGCGCGCTGCGGATCTGCACGCGCGTCGGGTGCCCGTGGCCGCCATACGGGACGACGTCGGTCAGCACGTGATCGGCGAAGAAGGCGGCGATCGCCTGTGCGATGCGCGGGGCGAATTCTGTATCGAAACGGCGGGCGGTTTCGGGCTGCATGAAGGCGTCTCCTGTATGCCGAAAATCCTAGCATGGCGGCGCCGCATTTCGGTGTGCGTGACAGCGGTAATCGCGCGTTACCACTTGCTGCATCTATTACGGCCGCCTGCCGCCACAATGCATCGCATCCAGTACCACTTCGCGTGGGAGCCCATCATGAAAAAAATTGCCGCAGTGTGTGTCCTCGCCGGTTCGCTTGCCGTGGCGGGTCCGGCGTCCGCGCATGGCCGCGACGGCGGCGCCGTCATCGGCGCATTGATCGGCGGCGCGGTGCTGGGCGCGATCGTGACGTCCGCGATGAATCCGCCCGTCGCGTATCAGGCGCCCGTGTACCAGGCACCGGCCTATCAGCCGCCGACGTACTACCAGGCCCCCGCGTACCAGCAGCCTGCTTATCCGACCTACCAGCAGGCACAGTACCAGGACGACGGCCCGAACTATTGCTACGACCGCTACCAGCGCGCGTATGTGTGCGGCGCGCCGGTGCGGGGCGGCTACGCGCAGCCGGCCGGATGGTAAGCGGGCGGATGCGTGACGCGTGAACGGCCGGTGCCGGGCGGCCTGCGCCGCCGACGTTCGCTTCGCCGCACCGGACGACAAAAGGCCCTCGCTTCGTGCGAGGGCCTTTGTTTTTTGCGCGGGAGTCCGTTCGTCTGAGTAACACAAGACCGGCACGACCGCCCATCGGCGGGCCGTGCGCGGATACAAACGGTTGCAATTGTGCGTCAGTGGCGATGGCCGCCGCCTCCGCCGCCATCGTTCCAGTCGCCGCGGCGTCCGCCGCCGTGCCCCCAGCCGTTACCGCGGTTGCCGCGATCGCCGTCCCAGCGATGGTAGTCGCGCCGGCCGCGATCCCAGTCGCGTCCGCCGCCACCGCCCCAGATGTTGACCGTGCCGTACACGGGGGACGGCGCGTATGCGTAGCCCGGATCGGAATAGTAGGGCTGGCCGTAGCCGTATCCGGCGTCCGGGGCGACGACGCAACCGGCCAGCAAGGTCGCGACGCCGGCGGCAGCAATGAGCTTCAGCATGATGTTCTCCGTTGGTTCCCCTATAAGTACCGCGCAAGGGGATTGCCAGCTGTTTGCAATTGTGTCGTCAAATTACGGCGCCGTAAGGTCATGCGACGAAAGTGTTAGCATCCGGAGCTCATTTGTTTTTCAGGAGTACCTCGATGAAATTCGCGATCCGGGCCGCGCTGGCCGCCTTGTGCGTGACGACTGCCGCCGCCTGCGTGGCCGCGCCTGCATCGGCGCCCGCCGTGCCGGCCGAGTCGATCAAGATGTTTCCGCAGGCAGCTGCCGGCCAGCAGCGCGTCGTGATCGCGCTGCCCGCGCTCGAGAACGAAGGCGATGCGCGCGTCGAGCTGATGATCGGCAAGACGTTGCAGACCGACTGCAACCAGCAGTGGTTCGGCGGCGAGCTGACCGCCGAGGACGTGAAGGGCTGGGGTTATACGTACTACCAGCTCACCGACGTGAAGGGCCCGGCGTCGACGCTGATGGCGTGCCCGGGCCAGGCGCCGCAGCAGCGGTTCGTGCAGGTGCGCGGCGATGGCCAGCTGCTGCGCTACAACAGCCGCCTGCCGCTCGTCGTCTATGTGCCGGACGGTTTCGAGGTGCGGTATCGCGTGTGGCATGCGTCGAAGGACGTGCAGCACGCTGAAAGGCAGTAACGCGCGGGGCGGCCGTGTGCGGAGGCGTCCTGCCGCTACGCGCCGCCCATACCGACGAGCGCTGGCCACGCGGCCAGCGCAGCCATCGCGACAGCCTCGAGATCGCGACGGCTCGCACCATCGCGCGCCTGGATCGACATCCCCTGCTGGACGGTTACGTAGTACCGCGCGATCGCGTCGAGGTTCGCGTGCGCCGAGATCTCGCCGGTCGCGACACCTTGCCTGAGGCGCTCGCGCAGGCTCTCGACCGTGCCCTCGCGCATCGCGATCAGCGTTTGCCGAACCGTATCCGAGCGCTCGGCCGGATGCAGCGCCGACAGCACGACCAGGCAGCCAGCCGGCTTCGACCGCCGCGTGAACACGCGTGCGGTATCCATCAGGTAGTTCCGCACGGCGTCGTGTGCGCTGCCGGCCTCCTCGACGCCCCCCCAGATTTCTTTTCCCTCCGTTGCGCGGTAGTGCTCGAGCGCCTGCCGGAACAATGCTTCCTTGCTGCCGAACGCCGCATACAGGCTCGGCGATGCGATGCCCATCGCGGCCGTCAGGTCGGTCATTGACGCGCCCTCGTAGCCGAGGCGCCAGAACACCTCCATCGCGCGTTCCAGCGCCGCTTCCTTGTCGAAGCTCCTCGGTCGGCCCCGTTCAGCCATTGCGTCCGTTCCTTCGTCGATATCTGTATCGATCGATAAAATAAATCAATTGACTGTGCCGCGCAACTTGCCACATTCTGTGTCGGTCGTTACATAAATGAGGAAAGGAACCGACATGAATCGACTTCAGGGCAAGCGTGCAATCATCACGGGCGGCAGCCGCGGTATCGGTGCGGCGATCGCGAAACGGCTGGCGGCCGACGGCGCGGACGTCGCGATTACCTACGAGAAATCGGCCGAGCGGGCGCAGGCCGTCGTTGCCGGCATCGAGGCGCTGGGCCGGCGCGCCACCGCGATCCAGGCCGACAGCGCCGATCCGGTGGCCGTGCGCGATGCAGTGGATCGTGCCGCGGAGGCGTTCGGCGGTCTCGACATCCTCGTCAACAACGCGGGGATTTACCGGGCCGGCGGGCTGGACGATCTCACGCTCGACGATATCGACGCGACGCTGAACGTGAACGTGCGCGCGGTGATCGTCGCGTCGCAGGCTGCGGCGCGGCATCTCGGCGAGGGCGGGCGCATCGTGTCGACCGGCAGTTGCCTCGCCACGCGCGTGCCCGATGCGGGGATGAGCCTCTATGCGGCGAGCAAGGCCGCGCTGATCGGTTGGACTCAGGGGCTCGCGCGCGATCTGGGCCCGCGTGGCATCACGGTCAATATCGTGCATCCGGGGTCGACGGATACCGACATGAATCCGGCCGACGGCGAACACGCCGGCGCGCAGCGTTCTCGGATGGCGATCCCGCAGTACGGCAAGGCCGACGACGTCGCGGCGCTCGTCGCATTCGTCGTCGGGCCGGAAGGGCGGTCGATCAACGGGACCGGGTTGACGATCGACGGTGGCGCGAACGCGTGATCGCGTGATGGCGGACGCCCGGTGTGAGTGGACCGGGCGGCGTGGCGTTCGTTATCGGCAGCCGAGCCGTTGATGCTCGGCTTCGAGATCGGCGCGCTTGTCGTAAGCGCGCAGTTCGTTGCGCGGCTTGCCGTCCGGGCCCATCCCGCGCACGACCTTCTGGCCGCGGTCGGGGGTGTGCGTCACGGCGTCGATGCCGGCGGATAGTTCACGGCACCGTGAGTCGGGGGAGGGGTTATCCGGGCGCGGTGCCGCTGCGTTCGCGATGTTGGCGATGCCGGGGCTGACATAGCGCTGCTTCGCGGGCGCGGTGACGGTGTCGGCGGCGTTCGCCGTGCCGGTAATCGCGGAAAGCGCGGCGAGTGCCGCGATCGTTCGAATCATTGCGGAAGTCCGGATGCTGAAGAAGGTTCGGAATTCTACGCAATGTCTGACGTGGGGCTGCGGCGATCGGGCAGGATGCGATCGCGTGTCGCAGGTGGTGCCGGCGGCTGAATGTTCCGCAATTTGTCTGCGATGCCTGCCAGGCGGTGCACACGCAGCAGTGCATGCGGAAAGCAAAAAGCCCGCTTGCTTTCGCAAAGCGGGCTTCGGTATTGGTTGCGGGGGTAGGATTTGAACCTACGACCTTCGGGTTATGAGCCCGACGAGCTGCCAGACTGCTCCACCCCGCGGCGCGAAGTGTACTTGGGCTGATGCCGAGAGTCAAACGATCTTTGACTTGTGTCGAATGGAAGCCGTGGTTCACCTTCACCGGGTGCGGCGATCCGGCGTGTGGGTTGGCTGATGACGCATGCCCATCTGCTTCGACGTCGTGCGTTTTTCGTCGCCGTCGTTGCGGTACTTGATCGTGGGAAAGTGGATGAAGGCTTGAGGCCTGGCTGGTCCCCGACAGAATCCATGGCTATACGACAGGGAAGGAGTAGCGGGGGGCTGTCGGCGAAAAGACCCCCAAAACAACCCCCTATCAATTGAGGCCGCGAGGGAGCAGCGGTGTCCGCCTATGAGCCAATATGGACGGTAGGTTTCAGGGTGCTGTGTTCATCTACCCACCAAACAATCCACTAAAAGGGATCGGTGCGTGTGGTTGATGTGCACGAGCGTTTACGGCAGGCTACGAGCGGACAAAAATTGCCGGCGCGAAGGTCGGGTACCGGTCGGCGGAGAGAAGACCATGCGACTTTACTACCTCACCGAGCTACAGTACGCCGAACGCATCCTGAAAGACAAGCGACTCAAACTGTCAACCGTACCGGAAGCCAACGACCCCTTCGAGCTTCTGGGTGCCAATGTAGGCGAGAGACGTGCTCGACAACTATATCGGGTTCTATACGGCCATCTGTCGAAGTCCATTGGAATGCTCTGCACAAGCCGGACGTGGGATAGCCCCGTCATGTGGGCGCACTACGGACACAAGCATCAGGGCGTATGCCTCGGATTCGACGTCACTGACGCGGAAGCCCACCAAGTCAGGTACGAGCCGCGGCGCTTGAAGGGGCTGCTCGAACAGATTGGCAACGGCAAGCTGTTGAACGACTCTCACATGCGTGCCATTTTGACGACGAAGTTTCGGGATTGGGAATACGAGCGGGAGTGGCGCTGTTTTGCCGGCCTGAGTGATCGAGATCCGGAAAACGGGTTGTATTTTTTAGATTTTGAACCTCACTTCACGCTACGCGAGGTGATCTTGGGCCATCGATGCTCTGGGAGCGTGGAGCAACTCGCCAAGCTCATCGGACGCCCTCGAAAGAGCGTCGAACTGTTTCACGCACGGCCTGCGTTCCAGTCGTTTCGGATTGTCCGTAAAAAGGACGCGCCGTCGTTATCGCTAATGCCGTAACGTTGGTTGTGCTTTGCAGGGTGGCCGTTTGGGCGTGATCGGAGCCCGTTGAAGGATGTTAGCTGACCTTTAACAACATGGTTGCGCTTTAACATCGCCTCAATCGCCGGGAATCCCTTTCCCGATAAGGGGTTGAGCCGTTTGCGCTCTTGTTAACTGCTTTTAAAAAAGTGTGAAATGGGGATTTTTTCCAGCGTGCGGGAACGGGCGGCCTAGACGAAAAACGGTCTGACGGTTTGGCGGCCGCCTCCCATAGATTGAGAATGCCCCTCAGCTACATTCGAGCGGTTGGCTTCGCGCGACATCCGGAGTGGCACGCGACTTCGATGTTGATTTCCTCAACGCGGGTTCGCAAATCCGACGAGACGGATGGTCCCGAGCTGATTGCGACTTGACGATCGATGTCACGTATCCGAGTGTGCCGGCCTTGAGATCAGGTCACCCTCACGCGGACCTTATGAGGAACCGCGCCGATCAGGTAAGGGAACCCGACTTCCGCTCCGTCGAGCTAGGCGCAGTCTGATTTTGGTATGCCGTTAATTGGCAACCGTGGTCACTAATTGTAGATCGGCATGGTGTTTCTTTGTGGTTCTTCATGGATCACCATGGATGCCGTTTGTCGACCCAATGCTGCCAACAGCACAACCAGGCCTTGGTGGTCGCATCGAGAGGACGCCGGTCATTTGCACCGTACCGCGAACAGCCATAGCGGCGCCTCGCCATCAGTGGTGGGAATTGGGGGGTGACGTTCGCTTCTTCGGCCGCCGCGTCGAACGGTTACGGCGTGGTGGTCGCGTCACCTCTGAAAGATTATTTGTTGCATTGGTGCCTTGTTTTACACCCCCTAGTCCCGGCGCGCTATTTGGCAATTTTTGCGATGTGCCGTGATGCGGCGTAGAAGCAATTTTCGCTTTTGCGTTTCGCCCTTTTAGGTTCTTGTATTTCCTTCTCTTTGATGGTGGGTATGCGTTGGTGGGCTTGGTTCTTTTTCCAATGTCCAACGCCTTCGCAACGCCCGGGTTAATCATTAAAACTCCGGACGTTTTAATTTTCGGGGATAGGTTGTTGAGCGATCTTTCGCGATAAGACCAATGGAAAAAACGATCGGAATCTTCTAGGGCGCTTTCCCTATAGCCGATGAGGTTTACGTCGTAAAAAAACTGGAGTAATGCTTCTGGGTCACGCAAATATTCCCGATTTGCGATGCTTTCACCTCCTGCCCATGATGAAAAATTTTCGAATGCGGAGGAGAATCTATCAAAATCGAAACTTGAGTTCCCATTAAAATATTGGAAAAACTTCAAATAACTCGCGAAGTCTGATTGGTGCATATAGAAGGCTGCGTAATTCCTTATTTCGCCCAATAGGTAGTCTGAATATTCGCGAGTGAAGTCCGAATCCACTCCAATGTCGGAGGGGAAGAACGTTAGGCTGCCGCCCGCTCGCTTTGAAATGGTGATTCTTTTTGCGATTCGAATAAATGTCAATACGTCTCGAGGCTTTTGAAAGGAATTTTTTAAGAGTCTCCTGAAAATGGCATCCTCTTTTGAGGAGACGAAGTACTGATCTGCTGCGGACACTGAATCGACCGAAAAAGCTTGTTGGCTGGAAAAGAATTTCCCCGCAGCTTCGTAAAGTCGAGAGGATCGCAGGGCATTTTCAGTGGTGGCCCAGTCTAGAAAAACGGAGTTATCTTGGAGTCGGGAGTTTGAGTTATAGAGATTCAATGCGTGAAATACATCGGGGCGAACAAGTAGAACGATCTTGATGCGTCCCTTTGAATCTCGAATATCTCCAAAGAAATCGTTATTTAGCTGCCAGGTCGCCTCCCCAAGTCCTTTAATGCACTCGATATAATCCTTGTAGGCAACTGACTCCGGGCGATAATCGATTCCGTCAACGAAGATCACGTGATGGTTTTTGAGCGAAATGTCTGCAATGGCAGCTTTAATCCTTCCTTCCGTCTCAAGCAAATGGTGTTTGATTTTTTCTGTCGTGTCAGTCGATTTACTTTTTCGTTCCGCGGCTCCCTTGGCCGCTTTTTCTTTACCTACTTCGGCCGAGAAATTTACCTCCCGAATCATTTCAAAAGCGACCTCAACCTCAGGGTTCAAGGCTTCTTTGTTGAATTTGTTTATTTCTTGTTCGATTGCCTTGAACTTCCCGGTAATTCCAGCCAAAAAACCTTTAGACTTTTCAACTATTGCTTGGCAAACCATATTCAAAAGCATCGGGCGCCAAATATTGGCATAGTCGCTATAGGCGAGCTTTCCGTCTCTCTTTAGCTCTATGAAACGCTTGTACTGACTTTCTGTCATTGTTGTAAGCTTGCAGCGATGAGAATTTAGCTCATTCGCTTCGAGATAGGCCGCGTATGCGGTTTTTCCAGAGCCTTTCTCTCCGATCAGAAAGTATACGGATGGTTGCAGGCAGCCAGCCAGATCGTCCGTGCGAAGAAAAATCTTATTGAAAAATTCTCGTTGTTTTCTCGTCTTGTAGTTTACTGCGTCGTTGAACGGTTCCTGCAGGTCATTTAATGACTTCCATGTTGTTGCGTTCATATCGACTTCCCCGTTTATAGTTTTCGAAGTTTTGGATGCTAAAAAATTTAGTGACGCGTCGTGGGCGGCTTGCCGCAACAAGTCGGGCGAGCTTGGCTCAATATATACATTATCACGTGACAGATATCCCAGTGGCTATGTCGACAAAACGATCCGTACATCGCGTCGAACCCGCTCAATCCTGAGCCGTTGATGTGCGTCCATTTCACATATCAAGCACAGTTCTGTTGCGTCACCAGTACACCCCAACAAGGATGAGGTGCAGTTAATCGGCGCGGCGTTGGGAGGAGGCCCCGACGTCCATGGCGGCAACGGAGGGGCCTTCTCTGTGGCGGCTGCCGTGATATCGGTTTGCGGCAATACGATGTCCCGTTTTAGTACAGGCGTTGCAATCAGCCATTGGATGATGTGAAGGGAAGTACCTTTGCACCTGCCTTCAGTTCGTCGAGGTAGTCGGCCCAGCGCTGCATCATCTTTCGACGCTCTGGCAGATACTCGGCGTGGACGTAGGCTGCGGTGACTTGGTTGCGTTCCGCATGCGCCATCTGACGCTCCACTACGTCGCGACTGTATCCCTGTTCACGCAGCGCTGTCGCTGCAAGGCCGCGGAAGCCGTGCCCAGTCATGCGCGACTTGTAGCCCATACGATACAGGGCATACAGCATCGTGTTGTTCGAGATATGACTTCGGCCTTGCACACTGTAGAAGACGAAGCGCTGCTCACCATTGATCGCGCGCAACTGTGTCAGCACGTCAATTGCCTGCCGGGAAAGCGGGACGATGTGCGGATCGCGCATCTTCATGCGATCGGCGGGCACGCGCCATTCAGCGGCATCAACATTGATCTCTGGCCACTCGGCCTGGATCATTTCTTTCGTTCGCACGAACGTAAGCGCCATGAACCGCAGGGCGAGCCGCGTGACCAGATCGCCTGAGTATTGGTCAATGTCGCGCGTGAGCTGCGGGATCTCGGTCGCCTTCACTCGCGCCATATGCTGTACGCCCGCGCTCTTTTTCAATACCGTTTCCGCGTCGATGTCGGCCGCCGGGTTTCGAGTACAGCGGCCGGTCACGATGCCGTACTGAAACACGGCACGCGAACGCTGCAGCACCCGCTTGGCCGTCTCGCGAACGCCGCGAGATTCGACAGTGCGAATGATCGCCAGCAGTTCGGGAGCATCGATGCTCGCGATAGGGCGGGCGCCGAGTCGAGGAAATACGTCGACTTCCAGGCAGTTGATGACCTTGGCTGCATACACCTCCGACCATCCACCGCGCTGAGTCTCAAACCATTCGCGCGCGACGATTTCGAACGAGCTGGCGGCGGCCAGCTGCGCAGCGCGCTTGTCGGCTTTCTTGGCTTCGCCTGGGTCAACGCCTGCGGCGAGCTTCTCACGCGCGTTATCGCGGCGAGCGCGCGCCTCGGCGAGCGAATCATCCGGATACGTGCCGAGGGCCAAGCTCTTTTCTTTGCCGTCGACGCGGTACTTGAAGACCCATCGCTTGCCACCGACCGGCGTTATCAATAGCAGCAGTCCGCCACCGTCATAAAGCTTCTGTAGTTTCTCAGTGGGCTTGGCTGTGCGGACCTTGAGGTCGGTGAGCGCCATGTGCTGGTGCCTCGGGGGTTGTTTGCTGGGGGTGTTTTGCAGAACCCCCAAAACAACCCCAACTCGGGGGTTGTTTCCACTGGGGGTTGCTGGTGGAAGTTGCAACAAAAAAACCCCGCACAGCCAAGCGTGACGGGGTTCTTGTGGTGAGGCTGGTGGAACTTTGGAGGATTCTTGGTCCCCCCGACAGGAATCGAACCTGTATCTAGCGCTTAGGAGGCGCTTGTTCTATCCATTGAACTACGGGGAGCGCCATGTCCGGGTGATCACGCGAAAAAACGCGAACCGGACGGCAGTGTGGACAGCGCGCAGAGTATAGCAAACGCGCGGCGCGTCGGCGGGGCGGAATGCACGCCGACGCGCGCGATCGCGCAATCAGCCGCGATCAGAACATCGTGGAATCAGAAATCGACGACAACAAAATCTTCCTTGCCCACGTCGCACAGCGGGCAGCGCCAGTCGGCGGGAATGTCGGCGAAACGGGTGCCGGGTGCGATGCCTTCGTCGGGCAGCCCTTCCGCTTCGTTGTAGACCCACCCGCAAATCAGGCAGACCCAGCTCTGGTATTCGGTTACTTCGCTCATGTGGCGCTCGGTGAAAATGGAAATCCGGTGATGCCGTCCGCGGCCTGGCCGGCGGACGAAAGGCGCAATGGTACCGGAATTTCGCCGAACGGCTCCGCAACGTCGTTTTAAACGTACGCATCGCGAACAACGCAACCGGAACACACATGCCGTACGTGCGGTGTATGCTTCCCGGGCTGTCCAACCATCAGGAGAATGCGATGCTGAACAAAAAGTGGATCGCGAGTGCGGTATGCGTGGCGGCGATGGCCGTGTCGACGGTCGCGCGGGCCGAGGCGCGCGTGTTTTTCGAAGCGCCGCGCGACGGCGCGACGGTGTCGAATCCGGTGCTCGTGAAGTTCGGGCTCGAAGGGATGGTGCTTCGGCCCGCCGGCGACATGACGCCGGATACCGGCCATCATCACCTGCTGATCGACGGCCGGCCGATTCCAAAGGGCGACGTGATTCCGGCAGGCGAGCGTTCGCTGCACTTCGGCAAGGCGCAGACCGAAACCGAGCTCAGGCTGCCGCCTGGCCAGCACACGCTGACACTGCAGTTCGGCGACGGCGCGCACCGCTCGTACGGCCCCGAAATGAGCTCGACGATCTCCGTGAACGTCAAGTAAGCACGCCTGTCCGCGAGGGCGGCCGGGCCGTCCTCGTGACGGAGTGAGCCCGCGCCTGCGGGCGCGGGTGCGCGCCGCACGCGCGGCACTCGATCTTCCGCAACCGGCCCGCGCGACCGGTCTCGCACCCTATCCGTCCGGCCATACCGGTGCCGGCGCCCGCGACCGGTACAATGGGCGCTTCCGATTTCTCTCTTCGCCGTCTCCCCATGTCGCTCTATTCCATTACCGGCGCGCAGCTCGCGTTCGGTCACGTCGCGTTGCTCGATCACGCGGATTTCTCGCTGGAAGCCGGCGAGCGCGTCGGCCTGATCGGCCGCAACGGCGCGGGCAAGTCGTCGCTGCTGAAGATCGTCGCCGGGCTCGCGAAGCCCGACGACGGGCTGGTCACGCGCCAGCAGGAGCTCGTGACCGTCTATGTGCCGCAGGAGCCCGAGTTCGAGCCGGGCGCGACGGTGTTCGATGCGGTCGCGTCGGGGCTCGCGCATACGCGCGAAGTGCTCGAAGAATACGATTCGATCGCGCACCGCCTCGCGGATACGCCCGAAGGCGCCGAACACGATGCGTTGCTCGCGCGGATGAACGCGCTGCAGTCGTCGCTCGACGCGCACGACGCGTGGAACTGGCGCACGCGCGTGTCGATGACGCTCGCGCAGATCGGCCTGGCGGACGTCGACGCGCGCGTCGACGCGCTGTCGGGCGGGATGCAGAAGCGGGTCGCGCTGGCGCGCGCGCTGGTGCTGCAGCCCGACGTGCTGCTGCTCGACGAACCGACCAACCACCTCGACTTCGACGGCATCCGCTGGCTGGAAGAGCTGCTCGTCGCGCAGCGCGCGGGCCTGCTGTTCATCACGCACGATCGCGCGTTCCTCGACCGCGTCGCGACGCGCATCGTCGATCTCGACCGCGGCCGGCTGTTGTCGTACCCGGGCAATTTCTCGGCGTACCAGACGCGCAAGGCGCAGCAGCTCGAAGTCGAGCGCGTGGAAAACGAGAAGTTCGACAAGCTGCTCGCGCAGGAGGAAGTGTGGATCCGCAAGGGGGTCGAAGCGCGCCGCACGCGCAGCGTCGGCCGCATCGCGCGGCTCGTGCAGATGCGCAACGAGCGCGCGGAGCGCCGCAATTCGCAGGGCAACGTGAAGCTCGACGTCGCGCAGGGCGAGAAGTCCGGCAAGATCGTCGCGGAGCTGACCGACGTGATGAAGCGCTACGGCGGCCGCACGGTCGTCGATCGTTTCTCGACGACGGTGATGCGCGGCGACAAGATCGGCTTCATCGGCCCGAACGGCGCCGGCAAGACGACGCTGCTCAAGCTGATTCTCGGCGAACTGAAGCCCGACGAAGGCACGGTGCGCACCGGCACGAACCTGCAGGTCGCGTATTTCGACCAGATGCGCGCGCAGCTCGACCAGGAAAAGAGCCTCGCGGATACCATCAGCCCCGGCAGCGAATGGGTCGAGATCGGCGGCGTGCGCAAGCACGTGATGAGCTATCTCGGCGATTTCCTGTTCGCGCCGGAGCGCGCGCGTTCGCCGGTGAAGTCGCTGTCGGGCGGTGAGCGCAACCGATTGCTGCTTGCGCGCCTGTTCGCGCGTCCGGCCAACGTGCTGGTGCTCGACGAACCGACCAACGACCTCGACATCCCGACGCTCGAACTGCTCGAGGAGCTGCTGGCCGACTACGACGGCACGGTGCTGCTCGTCAGCCACGATCGCGCGTTCCTCGACAACGTCGTGACGTCGGTGATCGCGTCCGAGGGCGACGGCAAGTGGCGCGAATATGTCGGCGGCTTCACCGACTGGCAGATCCAGAGCGCGCGCGCGGATCAGCTCGCGCAGCAGGAAGCCGCGAAGCGTGCGGTGAAGGAAGCGGCGCCCGTCAAGGACGAGCCGGCAAAAAGCGCCGCGGGCCGGAATGCGCAGCGCACGGTGAAGCTGTCGTTCAACGAGCAGCGCGAGCTCGATTCGCTGCCGGAGAAGATCGCCGCGCTCGAGGAGGAGCAGAGGACGATCAATGCCCGGCTCGAAGACGGTTCGATCTTCGCGAAGGATCCGCAGGAAGGCACGCGCCTGACCGAGCGGTTCGCGGCGATCGACGACGAATTGCTCGCGGCGCTCGAACGGTGGGAAACGCTCGAGGCGAAGCGCAAGCCGGCGTAATCCGCATGACGCGTCGCGCGGCCGGCGGCCGCCGCGCGCGATTGCGCGATTGGCGTGCCACGCGGAACCAGTAAAATACCGCGCGTCCCGGGCAGCGCAGCCAACGCCGCGCGCCCGCTTTCGGAGCAGTCCAAGCACACCGTTGTTTCGATTCGCTTTTTTACGGAACTCAACGTTTTGTCCACGACGTTATCCACACGAGGTGTGGACAACGTCCCGATGAATGACGAAATTCAGCGCCTATGTCAACGAAGAAACCCAGCGCGGCCTATAGCGAAGCATCGATCAAGGTGCTCAAGGGTCTCGAGCCGGTCAAGCAGCGCCCCGGCATGTACACCCGTACCGAGAATCCGCTGCACATCATCCAGGAAGTCATCGACAACGCGTCCGACGAGGCGCTCGGCGGCTACGGCAAGCAGATCACGGTCACGCTGCACGCCGACCAGTCGGTCTCGGTCGAGGACGACGGCCGCGGCATTCCGTTCGGCATGCACCCGGAAGAGGGTGTGCCGGTCGTCGAGATCGTATTCACGCGCCTGCACGCAGGCGGCAAGTTCGACAAGGCCGCAGGCGGCGCCTATACGTTCTCGGGCGGCCTGCACGGTGTCGGCGTGTCGGTGACGAACGCGCTCGCGACGCGCCTCGACGTCACCGTCTGGCGCGACGGCAAGATCGCGGAACTCGGCTTCGCCGAAGGCGATGTGGTGAAGCCGCTCACGACGCAGGGCGCGGGCCGCGGCGAAAAGAAATCCGGCACGCGCGTGCAGGTGTGGCCGAATCCGAAGTACTTCGATTCGCCGAACCTGCCGCTCGGCGAGCTGCAGCGCCTGCTGCGCTCGAAGGCCGTGCTGCTGCCGGGCGTCGAGGTCGTGCTCGTCAACGAAAAGAGCGGCGAGCGCCAGACTTGGAAATATGAAGACGGCCTGCGCGGCTACCTGCTCGACGAAATGAACGGCAGCGAGTTGCTGATCCCGTTGTTCGAAGGCGAGCGTTTCGCCGATTCGCGTTCGGGCGACGACACCTTCGCCGAAGGCGAGGGCGCGTCGTGGGTCGTCGCCTGGAGCGAGGAAGGTTCGCTCGTGCGCGAGTCGTACGTGAACCTGATCCCGACGCCGGCCGGCGGCACGCATGAATCCGGCCTGCGCGACGGTCTCTACCAGGCGGTGAAAAGCTTCGTCGAACTGCACAACCTGCAGCCGAAGGGCGTGAAGCTGCTCGCGGAAGACGTCTTCGCGCGCGTGTCGTTCGTGCTGTCGGCGAAGGTGCTCGATCCGCAGTTCCAGGGGCAGATCAAGGAACGCCTGAACAGCCGCGACGCGGTGAAGCTCGTGTCGTCGTTCTCGCGTCCGGCGCTGGAGCTGTGGCTGAACCAGCACGTCGAGCACGGCAAGAAGCTCGCCGAACTCGTGATCAAGCAAGCCCAGGCGCGCACGCGCGCGGGCCAGAAGGTCGAGAAGCGCAAGAGCTCGGGCGTCGCGGTGCTGCCCGGCAAGCTGACCGACTGCGAGACCGAGGACATTACGCGCAATGAGCTGTTCCTCGTCGAGGGCGACTCGGCGGGCGGTTCCGCGAAGATGGGCCGCGACAAGGAATACCAGGCGATCCTGCCGCTGCGCGGCAAGGTGCTGAATACCTGGGAAACCGAGCGCGACCGCCTGTTCGCGAACAACGAGGTGCACGACATCTCGGTGGCGATCGGCGTCGATCCGCACAGCCCCGATGAAAGCGTCGACCTGTCGAACCTGCGCTACGGCAAGATCTGCATCCTGTCGGACGCGGACGTCGACGGCTCGCACATCCAGGTGCTGCTGCTCACGCTGTTCTTCAAGCATTTCCCGCAACTGATCGAGCGCGGCCACGTGTGCGTCGCGCGGCCGCCGCTGTTCCGCGTCGATGCGCCGGCGCGCGGCAAGAAGGCGGCGCAGAAGCTCTATGCGCTCGACGAGGGCGAACTGGAAGCGATTCTCGACAAGCTCCGCAAGGATGGCGTGCGCGAGACGCAATGGAGCATCAGCCGCTTCAAGGGGCTCGGCGAAATGAGCGCCGAGCAGCTGTGGGATACCACGATGAACCCCGACACGCGCCGCCTGATGCCGGTGAAGCTCGGCGAACTCGACTACGAGGCGACCGTCGCGCGCATGACGATGCTGATGGGCAAGGGCGAGGCAGCCGCGCGGCGCGGCTGGCTCGAGGAAAAGGGCAACGACGTCGAAGCGGACATTTAAGCCGGGAATCCGCGCGGCCGGGCATGACGCCCGGCCCGGCCTCACGCCACTTACGAATACGGAATTCAGATGGACGACAACACCTCCGATCTCTTTGCCGACTCCGGCGCGCCGGAGAGCGATGCGCTGACGCTCGGCAACTACGCGGAGCAGGCGTATCTCAGCTATGCGGTCAGCGTCGTGAAGAGCCGCGCGCTGCCCGACGTGTGCGACGGCCAGAAGCCGGTGCAGCGCCGGATCCTGTTCGCGATGAACGAAATGGGCCTCGGCCCGGACGCGAAGCCGGTGAAGTCGGCGCGCGTCGTGGGCGACGTGCTCGGTAAATACCACCCGCACGGCGACCAGTCGGCGTACGACGCGCTCGTGCGTCTCGCGCAGGATTTCTCGCTGCGCTACCCGCTGATCGACGGGCAGGGCAACTTCGGCTCGCGCGACGGCGACGGCGCGGCGGCGATGCGATACACCGAAGCGCGGCTCACGCCGATCTCGAAGCTGCTGCTCGACGAGATCGACCAGGGCACGGTCGACTTCATGCCGAACTACGACGGCTCGTTCGAGGAGCCGAAGACGCTGCCGAGCCGCATGCCGTTCGTGCTGCTGAACGGCGCGTCGGGTATCGCGGTCGGCCTCGCCACCGAAATCCCGTCGCACAACCTGCGCGAGGTCGCGGCGGCGGCGGTCGCGTTGATCCGCAATCCGAAGCTCTCGCACGCGGAGCTGATGAACCTGATCCCCGGCCCGGATTTCCCGGGCGGTGGCCAGATCATCTCGAGCGACACGGAAATCGCGGCGGCCTATGAAACCGGCCGTGGCAGCCTGAAGGTGCGCGCGCGCTGGAAGATCGAGGATCTCGCGCGCGGCCAGTGGCAACTGGTCGTCACCGAGCTGCCGCCGAACACGTCGGGCCAGAAGGTGCTCGAGGAAATCGAGGAGCTGACGAACCCGAAGCTCAAGCTCGGCAAGAAGACGCTCACGCCCGAGCAGCTCAACACGAAGAAAGCGATGCTCGACCTGCTCGACGCGGTGCGCGACGAGTCGGGCAAGGAAGCGGCGGTGCGGCTCGTGTTCGAGCCGAAGTCGCGCACGATCGACCAGACGGAATTCGTGAACACGCTGCTCGCGTACACGAGCCTCGAGTCGAACGCGACGCTGAACCTCGTGATGATCGGCGCCGATGGCCGGCCGGGCCAGAAGGGCCTGCTGACGATCCTCGACGAATGGGTGAAGTTCCGCCAGCTGACGATGACGCGCCGTTGCCGCCATCGTCTCGCGAAGGTCGACGACCGCATCCACATCCTCGAAGGGCGGATGATCGTCTTCCTGAACATCGACGAGGTGATCCGCATCATCCGCGAGTCGGACGAGCCGAAGGCCGCGCTGATGAGCGCGTTCGGCCTCAGCGAACGGCAGGCGGAAGACATTCTCGAAATCCGGCTGCGCCAGCTCGCGCGGCTCGAGAAGATCAAGATCGAGAAGGAACTCGAAGCGCTGCGCGACGAGAAGGCGAAGCTCGAGGAGCTGCTCGCGAACGAAAACGCGATGAAGCGGCTGATGATCAAGGAGATCGAGGCCGACGCGAAGCAGTACGGCGACGATCGCCGCACGCTGATCCAGCAGGAAAAGCGCGCGACGTTCGAGGCGAAGGTGGTCGACGAACCGGTGACGGTGGTCGTGTCGCAGAAGGGCTGGGTGCGCGCGCTGAAGGGCCACGGGCTCGACCCGGCCGGCTTCACGTTCAAGGCCGGCGACCATCTGTACGCGGCGTTCCAGTGCCGCACGCCGGACCGCCTGATCGCGTGGGGCAGCAGCGGCCGCGTGTACTCGGTCGACGTGTCGGTGCTGCCGGGCGGGCGCGGTGACGGCGTGCCGGTCACGTCGCTGATCGAGCTCGAATCGGGCTCGCACCTGATGCACTACTACGCGGCGCCGGCCGACCAGCAACTGCTGCTCGCGTCGAGCAACGGTTTCGGCTTCCTCGCGAAGGTCGGCGACATGGTGAGCCGCGTGAAGGCCGGCAAGTCGTTCATGACCATCGATGCGGGCGCGGTGCCGCTCGCGCCGATGCCGGTGCTGCCGAACGCGACGCAGGTCGCGTGCCTGTCGAGCGGCGGCCGCCTGCTGGTGTTCGGGATGGACGAGATGAAGACGCTGTCCGGCGGCGGTCGCGGCGTGATCCTGATGGCGCTCGACGACAAGGAAACGCTCGTTCAGGCGCTCGCGATCGATCCGGCCGGCGTCGTGCTGATCGGTACCGGCCGCGGCGGCAAGGCGCAGGACGAGACGCTGTCGTATGCGGGGCTGGCGCCGCACGTCGGCAAGCGCGCACGCAAGGGCCGCGCACCGGAGACGAAGCTCAAGGTCGTCAACGAGTTGCGTCCGCTGCTCGGCTGACGCGACGCGCGATCGATCGGCCGGTTCGGCCGCGATCGAAGGCCGCACCTCCGCTTCGGCGGGCGTGCGGCCTGTTCTTTTTGAGCGGGGGATTCGGGTAAGCAAGCGTGGCGCTGTCACGCGGAACTTGCAAAATAGTGTGAAATCGCGCCTGGGGTCTGAACCGGGCGGCGACAATCCGGTCGAACGTCGCTCGATGCCGCGTGCGACGCGGCCGTTCGCCGTACCCCACTCCTCACAGGATTGCCGTCATGTCCCATGCTGTCTCCGTCGCGCTGTTTCTTCATCTGCTGGCCGTCGCCGTGTGGGTGGGCGGGATGGTCTTCGCCAACTTCTGCCTGCGTCCGGCGCTGTCCGACCTGTCGCCGCAGCTTCGGTTGCCGCTGATCGAAGGCGTGTTCGGCCGCTTCTTCAACTGGGTGTCGGGTGCCGTGATCGTGATCCTGCTGTCCGGCGGCTTCCTGCTCGTGGAATTCGGCGGCGCGCACGCAACGTGGTCGCTGCATGCAATGGCCGGGCTCGGCGTCGTGATGATGCTGATCTTCGGGCATATCCGGTTCGCACTGTTCCCGCGCATCCGTCGTGCGGTGCAGGCGCAGAAGTGGCCGGACGGCGCGCGCGCGGTGAATACGGTGCGCCTGCTCGTCCTCGTGAACCTCGTGCTCGGCGTCGTGACGATCGGCGCGGCGGTGTTGTCGCGCGGCTTCTGACCTGCCGGTGCCGGCCGGCGCGCGGCCGCCGGCGCATCGGCCTGCGTCGCTACGCGGCCAGCATCGCATCGAGCAACCATGAGCCGACCGGGCCGAGCGGCCGGTTGCGCGACCAGACCGCATCGACCCGCACGCGGCGCGGCCAGCCGCGCGCACGCAGTTCGCACAGGCGATCGCGCGCGAAGTGGTCGACCATCCAGCGCGGCAGTTCGGCCCAGCCGAACCCCTGCACGGCCATCTCCAGCAGCATCAGGTAGCTCGGTGCCAGCCAGTGGTGCGTGCCGACGACGATCCGGTCGCCGGTGCCGCGGCCTTCCGTTTTCACATAGGTATTGAGGCGCAGTTCGCGCACGTCGCGCAGGGCGGCGTGCGGCACGTCGGCGTCGCCGTATTCGGCGAGCGCGTGCATGCGGCCGACGAACAGCCCGATCTCCGATTCCTCCGCGATCGTCGCCGCGCCGATGTCGGCCGGGTAGGCCGCGCGCGCGGCCATCAGCCCGAGCTGCGCGCGTCCCTGCTGGATCAGGTCGAGCACGTCGTCGTGCTCGGCGATCTGGCATTCGAACTCGAGCGCCGGAAAGCGCCGCTCGAGCGCCGTCAACGTTTCCTCGTAGCGCTTCGACTGGTACGTATCGGACACGACGAGCGTCAGCCGCGCTTCCTCGCCGCGCGCGAGCCGCGCGGCCGTGCGGTCGATTGCCGCGCCGGCCTCGAGTGCGCGCTGCACCTGCGGCAGCAGTGCGCGCCCGGCGTCGGTCAGCGTCGGCGCGCGCGTCGAGCGGTCGAACAACTGCACGCCGAGATCGATCTCGAGGTTCGCGATCGCCTCCGACACGGTCGACTGGCGCTTGCCGAGCTTGCGCGCGGCGGCCGTGAACGAGCCGAGCAGCGCGGCTTCGGCGAATGCGAGCAGGGCTTCGGGGGCGTGGCGCATGCGGCGCTCCTGATGGCGTTATATCGGTAAAACCGATGATATCAAACTGGATTCATACGGTTGTGCCGATCAAAATGGCGGCCATCAACGAAGCGGACGAATCGGAGGGAATCATGAAACAGGTCAACAAAACGGTGACGGAACGGTTGCTGCATGCACTGACGTTCGAGCTGGTCGCGATCGCGCTGTGCGCGCCGCTCGGCGCGTGGCTGCTCGACATGCCGGTGTCGCACGTCGGTGTGCTGACGGTGATGGTGTCGCTGATCGCGATGGCGTGGAACATGGCGTTCAATACGCTGTTCGACCGCGTCGAGCGACGCGCGGGGCTGTCGCGCACGCTCGGCATGCGGATCGCGCATGCTGCCTTGTTCGAGCTCGGCCTCGTCGTGCTGGTGGTGCCGGTTGCCGCGTGGTGGCTGAACGTGAGCCTCGTCGAGGCGCTGCTGCTCGACCTCGGTATCGTGCTGTTCTTCCTGCCCTACACGTTCGGCTTCAACCTTGCGTACGACGCGCTGCGCGCCCGCTGGATGGCACGCCGGGTCGCGGTGCAGGCGGGTTGAGGACGGGCGAATGCCGGTCAAGGCCGACGGGGCGGCCGCTGCCGCACGTCAGCGCGCGGCGGCCCACAGCCACACGCCGCACGCAACCGCGACCGTGCCGTACACGGCATAGACGGGCACCTTGAAGCGCGCGAAGCAAAGTATCGCGAAGGCGCCTGTCAGCCAGTAAACGGGGTCGGCCGGTTCGCGGTGCAGGATCCTCACGACCGCGACGACGAGAAAACCGGTGGTCGCCGCGCGCAGCAGGCGCATCCCGTGCTCGAAACGCGAATGGCGCTTGAGCCGGGACAGATGGTTCTGCGCAAACACGACGAGGCAGCCCGACGGAATGAACAGCGCGGCCGTCGCGAGCAGCGCGCCCACCCAGCCGTCGGTCAGGTAGCCGAGAAACGGCACGACGTTCAGCAGCGGCCCGGGCGCGACGGGCGACAGCGCGAACGCAAGCGTGAAGTCGTGATCGGAGATGCCCGTTGCCGGCGTGACGAACAGCGTCTTGAGCACGGGCAGCGCGGAAAAGCCGCCGCCGAACAGCGTCATGCCGGCGCCGGCGAGGCGCGGCCACAGCAGCGTCGCCTGGTAATCGCCGGGCAGCGGCACCGCGAACAGCGTGACGAGCACGCCGAGCAGCACGAGCAGGTTGCGGTCGCGGGCCGACAGCGTGAAATCGACCGCGTCGCGCTGCGGCGGCCCGGTCAGCCAGCCCGCCGCGAACGCGGCGAAAAGAATCCCGACGAAAGCGGCTGGATTATGCGCGAAAGCAAGCAGAATCGTCGACAGCGCGGCGATCAGCTGTTCGCGCCGTGTGCGCGCGAGCGAGCGCAGCTGCTTGACCCAGGTGACGCCGATCAGCGCGGCGAGCACCATCCCGAAGTGATTGATCAGCATCGGCGCCACCAGCGAGCGCACGAACGGCGTGCGATAGAAGATCGCGAACAGCGTCATCAGGATGGAGAAGGGCAGCACGCTCGCGATGCCGGCAACCCATGCGCCGACGCGGCCGTGCAGTATCTGGCCGACCTGTATCGCCACGTTGCAGCCGACGGGGCCCGGCACGAGCCAGGCCAGCGCGACGAGATCGCCGAATACGTGAGGCTCGATGCGCCGCAGCCGCTCCACGTAGTGGCGTTCGAGCTGCGCCATCATGGAAAGCCCGCCCCACGAGACCGCCGAAATGCTGGCAACGACCTTGAACAGGTCCCACAGGGAAGCCTGTGCCTGTTCGACATCAGCGGTCGCTTCGATTTCGACGGTTGTCATCTTGGTGGTATGGGCTCGGGGCCCGATCTCTCGCGTATGGCCATGCCGGCGGCCCGCCGACACGTTGCCCCTCCCGATTGTCCGCCGCGTATCGTGACACGGCCATGAGCGAAAACGCTAGTTCATGAACTAAACAATTGGATCGGAAAACGAAACGATGACGGTGCACGCAACGCCCGCCACGGCTACGGTGCGCTTACGCGCCCGTGCTGCCCGTCGCGCGGTGTGCGATCACGTTCGGTGAATCGCTGCGCACGCCGAAGCGTGCGATCAGCGCGGGAATCGCGTCGGCCGGCACCGGCCGCGAGAACAGGAAACCCTGCGCCTCGATTTCGCCGAGTGCGGACAGCCACGTGATCTGCTCCTCGGTTTCCGTGCCCTCGACGACGACGGTCAGCCCGAGCGAGCGCGCGAGATGCACGATCGACGACACCATCACGCACACGCTGCGATCGTTCGGGATCGCCTGCACGAACGAGCGGTCGACCTTCAGCGTGTCGACGGAGAAGCGGTGCAGGTACGACAGCGACGAATAGCCGGTGCCGAAATCGTCGAGTGCGATCCGGATGCCGAGTTTCTTCAGTGCGACGATCTTCTCGGACACGAGCTCCGGATATTCCATCATCGCGGTTTCGGTGATCTCGATTTCGAGCCGGTTCGCGTCGATGCCGGTTTCCTGCAGCGTGCTCGAGATCGTCTCGATCAGGTCGCCGCGCCAGAACTGCACCGGCGAGATGTTGACCGCGAGCGTCAGCGTATCGTGGCCCTCGTCGCGCCAGCGCGCGATCTGCTCGCACGCGGTGCGGATCACGAAGTCGCCGATCGGCACGATCAGGCCGGTCGATTCGGCAATCGAAATGAATTCGTTCGCGGAGATGATCCCGTGCTCGGGGTGATCCCAGCGCGCGAGCGCCTCGAAGCCGGTGATGTGGCGGTGCGTGAGGTCGATCTTCGGCTGGTACGCGAGGAACAGCTGCCCCTCGGCGAGCGCGACGCGGAGTTGCTGTTCCCAGCGCATCAGGTGGTCGGCGCGGTGCGACAGGTGCGGCGCGTAGAACTGGTAGCAGTTCTTGCCGGCGTCCTTCGCGCTGTACATCGCGAGATCGGCCTTCTTCAGCAGGTCGATCTCGCTTTCGTTCGCGACCGTGTGCAGCGCGATGCCGATGCTCGCGTGCAGCACGAACGAGCTGCCGCGCACGTCGAACGGTTCGCTGAACATCCGGATGATCGCTTCCGCGAGCCGCACCGCGCGCCGCTCGACGTCGTCGCCCTTCATCACGACGACGAACTCGTCGCCGCCGATCCGCGCGAGCGAGCCTTCGTCGCCGACCGCATCGGCCAGGCGCGACGCGGTCATCTGCAGCACGATGTCGCCGGCGTTGTGGCCGAGCGTGTCGTTGACGGTCTTGAAGTTGTCGAGATCGATGAACAGCAGCCCGAGCCGCGACAGGCTCGTCGGCATCGACACGTCGTTGCGCAGCCCGCGCAGCGTCGCATAGCGGTTCGCGAGGCCGGTGAGCAGGTCGTATTCGGCGAGCTGCGTCATTTCCCGCTCGCGGCCGAGCAGCTTGCCGATCAGCCCCGTCGCGACGCCGAAGAACGCGAGCATCGCGAGCGTGATGAAGCTCGTCATCAGCAGGTAGACGTTGCGCGTGTGGTAGTAGTCCGCGTACTCCTCGGTCTGCGACAGCCCGACCATCACCGCGAGCGGGTAGCCGTCGAGGTGGCGGTACGACACGATGCGCGTCACGCCGTCGATCGGGTCGATGATCGTGCCCGTCACGCGCTCGGCGATCGGGTAGACGCCCGACGCCGAAAACGCGCCCGGCGCATTGCTGACCGAGCCCGTGCGCCGCGCGAGCACGCCGCCCGTATCGGACACGACCGCGATCACGCCTTCCTTGCCGATCGCCGCGTTGTTGTAGAAGTCGTTCGTGAAGTAGCTCGGGTCTTCCGACACGACGACGATGCCCGCGAAGCTGCCGTCCGGGTTGTTCAGGCGGCGTGTCATCTGCAGCGTCCAGTGGCTCGACACGCGGCCGAGCACGGGCTTGCTGATGAAGAGACGGTCGTCGTTGTGCGCGAGGTGGACCTTGAAGTGCTCGCGGTCGGACAGGTTGATCGGCTGCGGATGCAGCTCGGCCGTGTTCGCGAACAGGATGCCCTTCGCGTTGACGAGCGATACCTGGATCAGCGTGTCGCTCGGCACGACGCCTTTCTCGACGGCGCTCGCGAGGTTGAAGCGCGCGGGGGACTTCTCGAATTCGAACTTGACGAAGCGGGTGATCTGGTCGACCTGGTGGATCGCCTTGACCGTATGCTGCTCGAGCGCGGAGGACAGGATCGCCGCGGAAGCCGCCGCTTCCTTGTATGCGCTGTCCTTTTCCACCGAGAGACGCGCGATGATCACGGCCCACAGCAGCGCAAGCGCCAGCATCCCGAGCAGCGGGATCGCAAACAGCGCACGCCGGCGCGATTTGCGCGGCGCGCGAAGCGGCCGGGTCGGCGGCGTGTGGTTGGGCCGGGCGGAGCTCATCGAAGAGGGTGGCGTCCTGCGCGCGTGCGCCATCCGTCAGGATGGCTGGCTATGGTTCGGGTTGTCCCGACGTCTGTTCGTTCGCGGGACACGCAACCATGGACAGACCTCCGAAACAACGGATTAGGCCCGATATTACTGGCTGGAACGTTTTTGCGATAGTTGGGCGAAGCGTAGGGGGCGCCGGACGGGCCGGCGCCATCGCACATCGCGAAATGTCACACGGGTGACAGGAAGGTGCCGTCGACGACCGTGACGACATCGCCGCCGATCCAGGTGGTGCCGTCTTCGGCATAGCTGACGAAGATGCGGCCGTCGCGGCCGATCGCCGTACCCTGGCGGGCCGTATACGACGGGCCGGGGCGGCGCTCCTGCCGTGTCAGCAGCCCGGCCAGCGCGGCGTTTGCGCTGCCGGTGACGGGGTCCTCGCCGAAGCCGAAGTTGCCGCCCGTCATCAGGCAGCGGATTTCGAACGTCGCGGGGCCGCCTTCGGCGTGCGGGGCGTAGACGGCGAGGCCGTCCATGCCGTAACGGTGCGTGAGCGCCTCCAGCGCGGCCGGATCGGGCGACAGGCCGATGCACGCATCGGCCGACTTCAGCCGCACGACCAGCCACGGCGCGCCGTTGTCGACCGCGCACGGCTCGGCTTCCAGGTCGATCGCGTCGCTGCGCAGCGCGGCCGCCAGCGCCGCGTAGTCCGAACGGTCGAGCGGCGTGACGCGGGCCGGCGGCGCGGCGAACGCCCAGCCGTCGGCCTGCTCGCGCAGCGCAACCAGGCCGACCCCGCATTGCTGGATCAGCCGGCCCGGCGTACGCGGCCGCGCGCCGCTTTCGAGGAACGCATGCGCGGTGCCGAGCGTCGGGTGGCCGGCGAACGGCAGTTCACCGGCCGTCGTGAAGATCCGGACGCGGTAGTCGGCTTCCGGATCGGTCGGCGTGCAGACGAACGTGGTTTCCGACAGGTTCGTCCAGCGAGCGATCTCGAGCATGGCGTCGTCGCCGAGCGAATCGGCGTCGAACACCACGGCGAGCGCGTTGCCCTTGAACGGCACCGACGTGAACACGTCGACCTGCTTGAAGCGGACGAGACGGCCGGGCACTGTGTTGCGCCCGTTACGCAACTTCGGCGATCAGCTCGATCTCGACGCACGCGCCGAGCGGGATCTGCGCGACGCCGAAGGCCGAGCGTGCGTGCTTGCCCGCGTCGCCGAACACTTCGGCGATCAGTTCCGACGCGCCGTTCGTCACGACGTGCTGTTCGGTGAAGTCGAGCGTCGAGTTGACGAGGCTCATCAGCTTGACGATGCGCGTGACCTTGTTCAGGTCGCCGGTGTGCGCGTGCAGCGTCGCGAGCAGGTCGATCGCGATCGAGCGCGCGGCCGCCTTGCCGTCTTCCGTCTGAAGATCCGCGCCGAGCTTGCCGGCCCAGACCTTGCCGTCCTTCTTCGCGATGTGGCCCGACAGGTAGACCGTATTGCCGCTTTGCGCGCTCATCACGTAGGCGGCGGCCGGTGCGCCGGCGGTCGGGAGCTCGATGCCGAGCGACTTCAGCTTGTCGTAGACGTTAGCCATGGATTCGATTCCTCGTAGAGAGTCGTGACAGGAAAAAGGGGATCAGAGGCGCTCGCGCAGCAGCTTGCCGAGGCGAGCGACGCCTTCCTCGATCTTCTCGGGCGGCACCGTCACGAACGACAGGCGCAGCGTGTTCTGCTGCGCGTTGTCCGCGAAGAACGGCGCGCCCGGCACGAACGCGACGTGGTTGTCGACGGCCGCGGCGAGCAGCTTCATGCTGTCGATCTGCGCGGGCAGGTTCACCCAGATGAACATCCCGCCTTCCGGGCGGTTCCACGTGACGCCTTCCGGCATGTGGCGCTCGAGCGAGCCGAGCATCGCGTCGCACTGCGCGCTGTACAGTTCGCGGATCGTCGGGATGTGCTCGTCGAGGAAACCGTCCTTGATCACTTCGTGCGCGATGCGCTGCGTGAGCGTCGGCGTGTGCAGGTCGGTGGCCTGCTTGGCCTGCACGAGCTTGAAATGGAGTTCCTCGGGCGCAATGATGTAGCCGATCCGCAGGCCCGGCGCGAGCACCTTCGAGAACGTGCCGAGGTGCACGATATGGTCGGGCGCCATCGACAGCATCGTCGGCAGCGGCTCGCCGCGGTAGTTCAGCGCGCCGTACGGATCGTCTTCCAGCACCGGGAACGGGCTCGACTGCGCGAACGCGGCGAGCGCGCGGCGGCGCTCGACGGGCAGGCGGCGGCCGGTCGGGTTCTGGAAGTTCGGCTGCGCGTACAGCAGGCGCGCGCCTTGCGTGAGTTCCGGCGTCAGGCCTTCCGGCAGCAGGCCCTGCTCGTCGGTCGGCACCTGCACGTAGCGCGGCTCGTACAGCGAGAACGACTGCAGTGCGCCGAGGTAGGTCGGGGTTTCGACGAGGATCGGGCTGCCCGGATCGACGAGCGCCTTGCCGAGCAGGTCGAGCGCCTGCTGCGAGCCGGTCGTGATCAGCACCTGCGACACGCGCACGCTGTAGCGCTCGGCGATCCATTCGCGCAGCGGCAGGTAGCCTTCGGTCGCGCTGTACTGGAGCGCGGCGGCCGGCGCGTCGCGCAGCACGCGATCGGCGGCGGCGCGCATGCGTTCGGCCGGGAACGTCGCGGGGGCGGGCAGGCCGCCGGCGAACGAGATGACCTCGGGGCGTTCCGTGACCTTCAGGATTTCGCGGATCGCAGAGCTCGTCAGCTTGCGGGCGCGTTCGGAAAGCTGCCAGTGCGGCGGATGCAGGTCGCTCGGATTCATAGTCTCCTCGTTCGGATATCGTGGTCAGTCAAGAAAGGTCGTTCGGGCAAATCGCTTCGACGCTGCCGGGTGGGCATGCGCGAGCGCGATCGAGCCTTCGCGGCCGGGTGGGCAAAACCGATCAGGCAAAACGTCCATTATGGCGCACCTGTTCAGCCGGCGCGAGCCGGTTGCGCGGCGGTGGCGACCGCCGAGCGGCGCCCGAGCACCACGGTGGCGATCACCGCGGCCGCGAACAGCCACGTGGACGACGTGACCGTTTCGCCGAACAGCAGCGCGGAAAAGGCGATCGTGAAGAAAATCTGCAGCAGTTGCACCTGGCCCACGCGCGCGATGCCGCCCATCGCGAGCCCCGCGTACCACGCGAAAAAGCCGATGAACTGCGAAAAGAGGGTCACGTAGCCGAAGGCGAGCCACGTGCGCAGGGCGAGCGGGCCCGGATGCGCGGCATGCTGCATCCATGCGAGCCAGCCGACCGGCAGCACGAGGAACGGCGCGGACACGACGAGCGCCCAGCAGATCACCTGCCAGCCGCCGATCTGGCGCGCGAGGCGCGCGCCTTCCGCATAGCCGAGCGCGCCGATGCCGACCGCGACGAGCATCAGCGCGTCGCCGGCCTGCACGGTGCCGCCGCCGTCGCGCAGCGCGAACGCGATCACGAGTGCGCTGCCGGCCACCGCGCTGGCCCAGAACGCCTTCGACGGCCGCTCGTGCGACAGCCATGCCGCGTACAGCGCGACGAACAGCGGCTGGAGGCCGTTGACCACCGCGCCGTGCGACGCCGGTACCGATTTCATCGCCCACGCGGAAAACACCGGATACGCGATGATCACGCCCGCCGACGTGATCGCGAGGCTTTTCAGTTGCGCACGGGTCGGCAGCGGCTCGCGGCGCCACCACAACAGCAGGCCGGCCGGTACCGCGGCGGCGAGCGCGCGGCCGAGCCCGTTGAGCAGCGGATGGAGTTCGGAGACGACGATCCGCGTCATCGGCAGCGTCAGGCTGAAGATCATGACGCCGATGAGGCCGAGCAGCATGCCTCGGGTTTCGCGCGAATTCATGGGATGGGTGTCTCCGTGTTGCCGGTATTGGGTAGGGGCGGGGCGGCGGGCGGCTCAGCGCAGCGTGCGCGGGCCCTGCGGCGTGTCGAATTCGGCGACGAGCGCGGGCGGGCCGTCGGCGGCTTCGAGGTCGAGCAGGTGGGCGGCGCCGAGCCAGTCGAGCTGCTCGCGGATCGCGTCCGCGCGCGGGTGGACGCCCTTGAGCGCCTTCAGCGCGACGCCGTCGCCCGGCAGCGATTCGGACGGGTGGCGCGTGCTGTCCCACTGGATCAGCGACGGCACGAGGCCGTCGCCCGCGCCTTGCCACGCGGGGAACGCGCCGTCGTCGGGCACGGTGAGGCCCCAGCTCAGGTCGCCGCGCCGCATCGCGACGACCGGCGCGATGCGTGCCGGGTACTGGCTCTGCCACAGCGCGAGGTGGCGCGGCCGGTCGACGCGCGCGACCCAGTGCGCGAGAAACGGGCCTTGCGCGAGCCGCGCGTGCATGGCCGGCTCGTCGAGCGCGAACAGCCGGGCGCGCGGCGGCTCGGCGCCGTCCGGCGCCGGCGCGTCGGGGTCGATCGCGATCACCTCGAGGTACAGCCCGCCCCACGCGCCGAACAGCGCATTGTGGGTTCGCATCAGCGGGTGGCGGCCGCCGCCGGCCGGTTCGATGCCGAGCGCGTCGGCGACATGGCGTACGCCTTCGTCGAGCGTGCGCGCGGCGATCACGAGATGGTCGAGTGTCAGGGAGCGGGCTGGCATGAACGTCGGTCGGGAAGCGAAAGTGTCATGGTGGGCAGGCGAGGCGCCGGGCGGTGGCCGGCCCGGCCGGCGTACCGGCCGCGATGCGGGCCGGTGGGCGCGGTGCCGGGTGCGGCGGTGCCGGAACGGCGGCCGCATGGTCGCCGATTCGGTCAACTGTAATCGTCGCTACCGGCACAGTAACGGTACAATCGGCGCGATACCCTTCGGTACAGTTGGAGCTGCCGCCCATGTCCACCGTTCCACTCGCCCAGATTCCCGTGCCGCACGATACGGCCACGCTCACGCTCGTCGACCAGCTGGTCCAGTGGGCGCGGCGGCGTATCGACGAACGCGTGTTCCGGCCCGGCATGCGGATGCCGTCGATCCGCAAGCTCGCGCTCGACAAGAGCGTATCGCGCTTCACCGTCGTCGAGGCCTATGAGCGGCTCGTCGCGCAGGGTTATCTCGACTCGCGGCGCGGCTCGGGTTTCTACGTGCGCGAGCGCACGGCCGCCGGCCCGCAGCCGGCCGACAGCGTCGCGCGCGTGGCCGAGGCCGCGCCGGTGCACAACACGATCGACGTCGTCTGGCTGCTGCGCAACATGCTGCACACCGTCAGCCCGGAAAAGGGGCCGGGTCTCGGCTATCTGCCGGGCCGCTGGCTCGACGGCGAACTGATTACCGGCGCGCTGCGCGCGCTCGGGCGCCAGTCCGGCGCGCAGATGCTCGGCTTCGGCACCGCGCAGGGCTTCCTGCCGCTGCGCCAGCAACTGCAGACGCGCCTCGCCGAAGTCGAGATCGGCGCGAAACCCGAGCAGATCGTGCTCGTGTCGGGGATCACGCAGGCGATCGATCTGATTTCGCGGATCTACATGCGGCCCGGCGACGCGGTGATCGTCGGCGATCCGGCCTGGTTCCAGATGTTCGGGCGTTTCGCGGCGCAGGGCGCGCAACTCGTCGGGATGCCTTACACGCCGGACGGCCCCGATCTCGACGCGCTCGAGACGCTGGTGCAGATGTGGCGGCCGAAGATGCTCGTGATCAACTCGGTGCTGCAGAACCCGACCGGCACGTCGCTGTCGGCCGCGCAGGCGTTCCGGATCCTGAAGCTCGCGGAGGCGTACGACTTCCTCGTCGTCGAGGACGACGTGTACGGCGACCTGTGCCCGCCGAGCTATCCGGCCACGCGCCTCGCGAGCCTCGACCAGCTGAAGCGCGTGATCTACCTCGGCAGCTATTCGAAGACGCTCGCGGCGAACCTGCGGGTCGGCTATGTCGCGTGCGCGCCGGAGATCGCGAAGGCGGTCACCGACCAGAAGATGCTGGTCGGGATGACGACGCCCGAGCTCAACGAGCGCGTGCTCTACAAGATCCTGACCGAAGGGCATTACCGGCGCCACGTCGAGCGGCTGCGCGCGCGGCTCGACGGCGTGCGCGACAAGACCGCGCGGATGCTCGAGCGCACCGGGCTCGGCCTCTTCACGATGCCGGCGGCCGGGATGTTCCTGTGGGCCGACACGGGTGTCGACTCCGACGCGCTCGCGGCGGTCGCGCACGAGGCCGGCTTTCTGCTGACGCCGGGCAGCCTGTTCTCGCCGCAGCAATCGCCGTCGACGTGGATGCGCTTCAACGTCGCGAACTGCGGCGATCCGGCGCTGCCGGGGCTGCTGTCTCGCTATATCGATTCGGCCGTACGCCGCGCGTCGTAACCGGGCGCCGCACGCCGGCCCTTGAAATCGGGCGTGCGATCCCCAGATACGCGCGCAAACCGCTTGCGCCAGGCGGTGGCCCTTCCAGGGCCGTCCGGCATCGCGCGCCGGGCTGCGCCACACCATTCAAGTTCAAGTAAGAGGAAACTGCATCCATGGCACATGAAACGATGAGCTTTCAGGCAGAGGTCAAGCAACTTCTCCACCTGATGATCCATTCGCTCTACAGCAACAAGGAAATCTTCCTGCGCGAACTGGTGTCGAACGCGTCCGACGCGGCCGACAAGCTGCGTTTCGAGGCGCTCGCGGACAACGCGCTGTACGAGAACGATCCGAACCTGCGCATCCGCATCGGCTTCGACAAGGCCGCACGCACGATCACGATCGAGGACAACGGCATCGGCATGAGCCGCGACGAGGCGATCGCGAACCTCGGCACGATCGCGCGTTCGGGCACCAAGGAATTCTTCACGAAGCTGTCCGGCGACCAGCAGAAGGACGCGGCGCTGATCGGCCAGTTCGGCGTCGGTTTCTACTCGGGCTTCATCGTCGCGGACAAGATCACCGTCGAGACGCGCCGCGCGGGCGTGCCGGCGAACGAAGCCGTGCGCTGGGAAAGCGCGGGCGAGGGCGACTTCACGATCGACGCGATCGAACGCGCGCAGCGCGGCACGACGATCACGCTGCACCTGCGCGAAGGCGAGGACGAGCTGCTGTCGTCGCACCGCCTGAAGTCGATCATCCAGAAGTATTCCGATCACATCGCCCTGCCGATCCTGATGCAGAAGGAAGAGTGGGATCGGGAAAAGGGCGAGATGGTCCTGAAGGACGAGGACGAGACCGTCAACCAGGCGAGCGCGCTGTGGACGCGTTCGAAGAGCGACGTCACCGACGAGCAGTACACGCAGTTCTACCAGCACATCGCGCACGACCACCAGGATCCGCTCACGTGGACCCACAACCGCGTCGAGGGCCGCAGCGAATACACGCAACTGCTGTTCGTGCCGGCGCACGCGCCGTTCGACCTGTGGAACCGCGACTACCGCGGCGGCCTGAAGCTGTACGTGAAGCGCGTGTTCATCATGGACGACGCCGAGCAGCTGCTGCCGCAATACCTGCGCTTCGTGAAGGGCGTCGTCGATTCGGCCGACCTGCCGCTGAACGTGTCGCGTGAAATCCTGCAGGAAAGCCGCGACGTGAAGGCGATCCGCGAAGGCGTGACCAAGCGCGCGCTGTCGATGCTCGAGGAACTCGCGAACGCGGAAGAGGATGCCGGCAAGGAGAAGTACAAGACGTTCTGGGGCGCGTTCGGCCAGGTGCTGAAGGAAGGCCTCGGCGAGGATCACGCGAACCGCGAGCGCATCGCGAAGCTGCTGCGCTTCGCGTCGACGCACGGCGACACCGACGCGCAGGACGTGTCGCTCGCCGACTACGTGTCGCGCATGAAGCCCGAGCAGAGCAAGATCTACTACGTGACGGCCGATACGTGGCAGGCCGCGAAGAACAGCCCGCACCTCGAAGTGTTCCGCAAGAAGGGTGTCGAGGTGCTGCTGCTGACCGACCGCGTCGACGAATGGATGCTGTCGTTCCTGCATGAATTCGACGGCAAGCCGCTCGCGAGCGTGGCGCGCGGCGACCTCGATCTCGGCGAGCTGAACGACGAAGAGAAGAAGGCGCAGGAAGAAGCGGGCGAGGCGATCAAGCCCGTCGTCGAGAAGATGAAGGAAGCGCTCGGCGACAAGGTGAAGGAAGTGCGCGTCACGTTCCGCCTGACCGATTCGCCGTCGTGCCTCGTCGCCGACGACAACGACATGAGCGGCTACCTGCAGCGGATGCTGAAGGCGGCCGGCCAGAATGCGCCGGCGATGCAGCCGATCCTCGAGATCAACCCGGAGCACGCGCTCGTCAAGCAACTGAAGGCCGACAGCGCCGATTTCGGCGACTGGGCCCATCTGTTGTTCGATCAGGCGCTGCTGGCCGAAGGCGGCATGCTGGACGATCCGGCGAGCTTCGTGAAGCGGACCAACGCGCTGCTGCTGTCGCGCGCCGCGTGAACGCGCGCTTGCGATTCGACGGCGGGCAGGCCGGCTGGCGCGAGACGCCGCGGCCTGGCTGCACGCTCGACCAGCGCGACTGGCTGACGCGCGGCGGATCGCTGACCGCGCACCTCGCGCGGCTCGGCCGCGTGAGCGTGCGCGTGACGCGCGAGGCCGTCGACTGCCCGTGGTTCGACGAGCCGGACGCGCTCGCCAGTTCGCCGCGCGCGCCGATGTGGGTGCGCGAGGTGATCCTGTCGGTCGACGGCACGCCTTTTGTTGCCGCGCACAGCATCGCGCCGCTCGCGGCCAGCAAGGGCGTGTGGCAGGCAATGCGGCGGCTGCGCACGCGGCCGCTGGCCGAGTTGCTGTACAGCGATCCGCAGGTCGAACGTTCTGCGCTCGTCAGCCGGCGCGTGATCGCCGGCCATCCGCTGTATGCGCTCGCGAGCCATGCGCTCGGCGCGGGCGCGCGCGCGCCGCATGCGTTCGCCGCGCGGCGTTCGGTGTTCCAGCGTCACGGCAAGCCGCTGATGGTCACCGAATGCATGCTGCCGGCGCTGTGGCGTCATCTCGATGCGCACGGCGACGGACCCCGGTCCGTCGGGCCGCGTGGAGACGCGTGATGCTGCAGGGGTTTGCGCCGGTCGTCGGGCCGCATACGCACACGATGATCCTCGGCAGCTTTCCGGGCGAGGCGTCGCTCGATGCTGCGCAGTATTACGCGCATCCTCGCAACCAGTTCTGGCGGTTGCTGGGGGCGGTGCTCGGCGAGCCGACGCTTCATGAACTGCCGTACGATGCGCGGCTCGCGTGCGTGCTTTCGCATGGCATCGGCATCTGGGACGTCCTCGATGCGTGCCATCGGAAAGGCAGTCTCGACTCGGCCATCCGGAATGCGAAGCCGAACGACTTCGAATCGTTGCGGGACCATGCGCCGTTGCTGAAGCGCGTGTGCTTCAACGGCAAGACGGCAGGGCGGTTCGCCGACGTGATCGGCCAGGCCGGGTACGAGACGCTCGTGCTGCCTTCGTCGAGCCCGGCGAATGCGATGTTGTCGTTCGAGCAGAAGCTGGAATTCTGGCGCCGAATGATTTCTTGATGGGCACGGCGCTGCCGTCAGGCTGCGAATACGACTTCGATGCGCCCCTCGATTTCAGAATGACGGTCGGGTCCGACGACGATCTGCACGTCGCGCCCGAGCTTCGCCAGACACTCGATCATCTTCGTTTCGCTCACGCCGCGAAACTGTCCGCGCAGCATGTTCGACAGTTTCGGTTGCGTCATGCCGAGCAATCGCGCGGCATGCTGCTGCGTCCATTTGCGCGCCTTGATGATCTCGGCGATCTTGGCGGCGAGTTGCGCCTTCACAAGCATTTCGTCGGCATCGCGCCTACCCAGATCGGCGTAGACGTTACCGCTTTTTCGAGGTGCGCGCGGGAACCTGGTGCGGCAGTTCGGCTGCGGCGTCAGGCGCGGGACAACCTGGGGGGAGCGCCGACGGGCGAAGCCGGTTCGGCATCGGGATGCGTGTCGATGCGGACGCGAGCATGTGTCCTTCCCGCACACGGCCGTTCTTTCGCATTCTCGCGTCGCAGGGAGATTCGGGACAATTCAGCCGATCGACAGAGTGTGGCCGCAGTGTATCGATGGCGGAGCGGAGGGGTGTTTCCTGCCGACGAACCACGACCGCACGGGCTGCGTGTCGAGCCTGACCGTCAATCGTCCTTGCCCCAACGCCACCCGGGCTTCTCGCCCTTGAGCCAGCACACGGCAATCAGCAGCGCGACCAACGCCACGATGCAAATGGCGTAGGCGAACGGCGATCGGTGAGGCGGCGCGAGCCACGCACTCGCGATGATCCCGAGCGCGAACAGCACCAGCACGACCCAGCCCTGCCACGCAACCGGCAATCCCCAGCCCCATCCGTAGCGTTTCGCCGGAAACCAGATCTTCCTGTCGGTTGAGGTCATGTTTCCTCCTTCGCGCGATGAATTCTGTGTATCGCCAACGGGATTCGAAGTCGGGTGCAGCCGGGCGTACCTCGCGGCCGCCATCCCCCACCAATGCTATCCTCTCGTCCGCTAAAACCAGCGTCACCCAGCGAGATTCAATCATGACCCGACTGATCAAGCGCGCGTCCGCCGAGGCGCGCGCGTTCAAGAATCGCAAGCCGTCCGCCTACAACGGCTCCGAAAAACTCCAGCCGCCGCGCGTGAAGCGCCGCCCGGACATCGACGAACACGACGACGTGCCCGTGCTCGAAGCGCCGCGCAAGCCGCGCTTCGCGCCCGTCACGTTCTCGGAAGAGGGCGGCGTGCGCTTCCTGCACTTCGGCACCGAGTGGGTACAGGGCGCGATGCGGATCTCGAAGCCGCTGCACATCGAGCTCGAATACGCGCAGCAGATGATGGCGTGGCTGCTGTTCCTCGAAACGCCCGGGCGGATCGTCCAGCTCGGGCTCGGCACCGGCGCGCTGACCAAGTTCTCGCACCGCTTCCTCCCGCAAGCGAAGGTCGAGGCCGTCGAGCTGAACCCGGCCGTGATCGTCGCCGCGCGCACGATGTTCGCGCTGCCGCCCGACGATGCACGTCTCGCCGTGCATGAAGCCGACGCATGGGACTTCGTCAACGACCCGGCCAACCGCGGCACGACGGGCGCGATCCAGATCGACCTGTACGACGCGACCGCGCGCGGCCCGGTGCTCGACAGCGTGGCGTTCTACCGTGCGGTGCGCGGCTGCCTTGCCGACGCGGGCATCGCGACGATCAACCTGTTCGGCGACCATCCGAGCTTCGTGCGCAACATGAAGCACCTGAACGCGGCGTTCGATCATCGCGTGATCGCGCTGCCGGAAGTGCATGACGGCAACCGGATCGCGATCGCGTTCTCGGGCCCCGCGCTCGACGTGTCGTTCGCGCAGCTCGACGCGCGTGCGAAGCTGATCGAGGACACGCTGAAGCTGCCCGCACGCAAGTGGGTGAAAGCTTTGAAAGAAACGACCGGCGCGCGCGATACCTCGTTCGCGATCTGATGCTTCAGGCACCGGCGGCAGGCCGGTGCAACCATGCGACAAGGGGCGGATCACATCGGGTTCGCCCCCGCTTGACCGCGTGCTCGCGGCTCCTATACTGGCGCGAAGCCAGGGGAGCCGCAGCCTACCCGTTTTGCGCTCCTCTCGGTGCCGTACCCGCTCAACAAGATCGATAACCGGGAAAGAAGAGGAGACGTCATGGCTCACGATGCCGACGCCAACCGGGCCGCCAAGCGCTGGCTCTGGCTGCTGGTACTGCCGCTGATCGCGATGGTCTGGGTACCGTCGTACAGCAAGATCGAACCGCAGATGTTCGGTTTTCCGTTTTTCTACTGGTACCAGCTGCTTTGGGTCTTCATCAGCGCGGTGATCACCGCGTTCGTGTACTTCAAGACCAAGAACGCGTGGAAGGCGAGCGGCCCGCAGGGAGGTGCGCGATGAATCTCGGCGCAACCTTCGTCTTCGTCCTGCTGTTCATCGGCGTCACGATCATCGGTTTCCTGGCCGCGAACTGGCGGCGCGGCGATCTCGCCCATCTCGACGAATGGGGCCTCGGCGGACGCCGCTTCGGCACGATCGTCACGTGGTTCCTGCTCGGCGGCGACCTCTATACGGCATACACCTTCGTCGCGGTGCCCGCGCTCGTGTTCGGCGCCGGCGCGATGGGTTTCTTCGCACTGCCCTATACGATCCTGATCTATCCGTTCGCGTTCGTCGTGTTCCCGAAGCTGTGGAGCATCGCGAAGCGGCACGGCTACGTGACGGCCGCCGACTTCGTCAACGCGCGCTACGGCAGCCGGATGCTCGCGCTCGCGATCGCGGTGACGGGCATCGTCGCGACGATGCCGTACATCGCGCTGCAGCTCGTCGGCATCGAGGTGGTGATCGGCGCGCTCGGCTTCGACACGACCGGCTTCGTCGGCGACCTGCCGCTGATCATCGCGTTCGCGATCCTCGCCGCGTACACGTACACGTCGGGCCTGCGTGCGCCCGCGATGATCGCGATCGTCAAGGACATCCTGATCTACATCACGATCGCCGCGGCGGTCATCGTGATCCCGGCCAAGCTCGGCGGCTTCGGACACATCTTCGCGAGCGTGCCGCCGGCCAAGCTGCTGCTGAAGGCGCCCGACGCGATGAGCCTGAACGGCTACAGTGCGTACGCGACGCTCGCGATCGGCTCGGCGCTCGCGCTGTTCCTGTATCCGCACTCGGTCACGGCGATCCTGTCGTCGTCGTCGGGCAACTCGATCCGCCGCAACATGGCGATGCTGCCCGCGTACTCGTTCGTGCTCGGCCTGCTCGCGCTGCTCGGCTACATGGCGCTCGCCTCCGGCGTGAAGGACATGCCGCAGTACGCGCCGTACTTCAAGGCGTTCGGCCCGAACTTCGCGGTGCCCGCGCTGTTCCTCGAGTACTTCCCGTCGTGGTTCGTCGGCGTCGCGTTCGCGGCGATCGGCATCGGCGCGCTGGTGCCGGCGGCGATCATGTCGATCGCGGCCGCGAACCTGTACACGCGCAACATCCACCGCGAGTTCGTGAACCGCAACATGTCGCACGACCAGGAAACGCACGTCGCGAAGCTCGTGTCGCTGATCGTGAAGGTCGGCGCGGTGGCGTTCATTCTCGGGCTGCCGCTGACCTACGCGATCCAGTTGCAGCTGCTCGGCGGGATCTGGATCATCCAGACGCTGCCCGCGATCGTGCTCGGCCTGTACACGCGCGTGCTCGACCATCGCGGCCTGCTGGCCGGCTGGGCGGCCGGCATCATCTGCGGCACGTGGATGGCGGTCTCGCTGAAGCTGGCGAGTTCGATCTTCACGATCCACCTGTTCGGCCTCGCGATCCCCGGCTACGCGGCCGTGTGGTCGCTGATCGTGAACCTGGTGGTGTCGGTGGTGGTGAGCGTGCTGGTGCGCGTGATGGGCATCGCGCATGCGGAGGATCGCACGCGGCCGGAGGATTATCTCGACGTCGTCGAAGGCTGAGACGGACGACGCGCGGTAACGAAAACGCCCGCCCCCTTGCGGTGGCGGGCGTTTTTTTCATCAGCCCTGCGCGCGTTTCGCGAGCTCCTCGCGCTGCGACAGGTCTTCGACGTTGACCATCCAGTGCACGCCGAAGCGATCCTTGGCCATCCCGAAGCCGAGCGCCCAGAACGTCTTGCCGAACGGCATCGTCACTTCGCCGCCGTCGGCGAGCGCATTGAACAGCTTCTGGCCTTCCTCGACCGTCTCCGGGTTCAGCGACAGCGAATAGCCGGCGTGCGCGGCGCCTGCCGGCTGGCTGCAGTCGCCGTCCGAGCACATGATCATCGAGTCGCCGATCGTGAAGCTCGCATGCATCACCTTGTCGGCCATCTCCGGCGCCATCGGGTAGTCGGGATTCGGCGGCGCGTCCTTGAAGTGCATCTTGAACATCGTCTTCGCACCGAGCGCCTTTTCGTAGAACTGAAGGGCTTCGTCGGCGCGACCGTAGAACGTCAGGTACGGTTGAACTTGCATCGTTGTCTCCTGTGATGGGCCGGCCTGCGCATCTGCGCGGGTTCGGCGTCGTACAAGACTGACCGGGAAAAGGGGGCATCGGGAGGCGGCCGCCGCACCCGTGACGTGGATTGTAGTGCGCGTGCCTGACGATGGAATGAAAAATAAAAACGGCCGCGAACATGACGTTCGCGGCCGTGTGCGTCGTGCCTGCTGACGGCTGTTGTCAGTGTTACTGACCCCCGCTGACGCGTATCGCGGCTCAGCGCAGCGAGTCGATCAGCTTCTCGAGCTTCACCGCATCGGCGGCGAATACGCGGATGCCTTCGGCGAGCTTTTCGGTTGCCATCGCGTCGTCGTTCAGCTGGAAGCGGAACGCTGCCTCGTCGATCGCGACGCGCGCGGCGGGCTTGTCGTGCAGCGCTTCCGGCGACAGCTTGCGCGTGACCGTCTCGTTGCTGTCCTGCAGCTTCTGCAGCAAATCGGGACTGATCGTCAGCAGGTCGCAGCCGGCGAGTTCGGTGATCTGGCTGGTCGTGCGGAAGCTCGCGCCCATCACTTCGGTCTTGTAGCCGAACGTCTTGTAGTACGTGTAGATGCGGCGCACCGACTGCACGCCCGGATCGTTCGCGCCACCGTCCTTCTCTTCATTCCACTCCGCGCCGGCCTGCTTCTTGAACCAGTCGTAGATGCGGCCGACGAACGGCGAGATCAGCTGCGCGCCGGCTTCCGCGCAGGCGGCGGCCTGAACGAGCGAGAAAAGCAGGGTCATGTTGCACTTGATCCCGTCCTTCTGCAGCACTTCGGCCGCGCGGATGCCTTCCCACGTCGACGCGAGCTTGATCAGGATGCGCTCGCGGCCGATGCCGGCTGCTTCGTACAGCTTGATGAGTTCGCGACCCTTGTCGATCGAGCGCTGGGTGTCGAACGACAGGCGCGCGTCGACCTCGGTCGACACGCGGCCCGGGATCAGCTTCAGGATCTCGGTGCCGAATGCGATCAGCAGGCGGTCGATGATGAAGTCGGTGCTTTCGTTGCGATGATCGCGGACGGTTTTCTCGAGGATCGGCTTGTACGCGTCCTTCTGGACGGCCTTCAGGATCAGCGAAGGGTTCGTGGTCGCGTCCTGCGGCTGGTATTGCGCAAGCTGCTGGAAATCGCCCGTGTCGGCGACGACGGTCGTGTACTGCTTCAGCTGGTCGAGTGCGGTAGTCATGGCGATTCGGAAGAAGGGCGCAAGGCGCCGGGTTCTCACGGGCCGCGCGAGCGCGGCGGCGAAGCGAAGCGGCGCCGGGCGCCGCTTCCAAGCCATCATTCTAGGCCCGATTCGCGTCGAGCACGTTTTGGCATGTCCGGCGAGCGCCGTGCCGCATTACGCGGGGCGGCGCGCGTTCAGGATCACCTGCGTGACGATGCCCGCGACGAGCCCCCAGAAGGCCGAGCCGATCGACAGCAGCGTGAGGCCCGACGCGGTGACCATGAACGTGACGAGCGCGGCTTCGCGCTGCTTCACGTCCTGCATCGCGTTCGCGAGGCCGCTCATGATCGAGCCGAACAACGCGAGCGCGGCGACCGACACGACGAGCGCCTTCGGCAGCGCCGCGAACAGCGCGGCGATCGTCGCGCCGAAGACCCCGGCGACCAGGTAGAACAGGCCGCACCACACGGCGGCCGTGTAACGCTTCGCGTGATCCTCGTGCGCTTCCGGGCCCGTGCAGATCGCGGCCGTGATCGCCGCGAGGTTCACGCCGTGCGAGCCGAACGGCGCGAGCAGCAGCGATGCGAGGCCGGTGGTCGCGATCAGCGGCGACGACGGGGTCCGATAACCGTCCGCGCGCAGCACCGCGATGCCCGGCACGTTCTGCGACGCCATCGCGACGACGAACAGCGGAATGCCGATGCTGACGATCGACGCGATCGAGAACGCCGGCATCGTGAACACGGGTTTCGCGAACGCGATGTGAAAGCCGCTGAAGTCGAGCAGGCCGAGGCCGCCGGCCACCGCCGTGCCGACGATCAGCGTCGTCACGATCGCATAGCGCGGCGCGAGCCGCTTGACGATCAGGTACGTGAAGAACATCGCGAGCACGAGCGCGGTCTGGAACTGCGCGGCGCGGAAGATCTCGATGCCGATCTCGAACAGGATGCCCGCGAGCAGGGCGGCGGCGATGCCGGCCGGAATCTTGCGCATCAGCGTGTCGAACAGCCCGCTCACGCCGACGGCCGTCAGCAGCACCGCGCAGACGACGAACGCGCCGATCGCCTCGGGGTAGGGCACGCCGGGCAGCGACGCGATCAGCAGCGCGGCGCCGGGCGTCGACCACGCGACGACGACGGGCGCGCGAAAACGCAGCGACAGGCCGATCGTCGTCAGCGCCATGCCGATCGACAGCGCCCAGATCCACGACGAGATCTGCGCATCGGTGAGGTGGGCGGCGCGGCCGGCCTGGAACATCAGCACGAGCGAGCTCGTGTAGCCGGTCATCATCGCGACGAAGCCGGCGACGAGCGCGGACACGGATGTATCGGCGAAAAAGCGGCGGCCGCCGGCGCGGCTGGCGCTCGCGGTGGACGAGGGGTTCATGCTCTCTCCGGGGGGAGGCCGCCCGGAGGCGACCTTCGTGTCTTGATGGGTGTCGTTACTTGCTGAGTGCGCGCATCGCGGTTTCGAGGCCCGCGAGCGTGAGCGGATACATGCGATGGCCGAGCAGGTCGCGGATCACCGCGACCGATTGCCGGTATTCCCATAGCCGCTCGGGCTCCGGGTTCAGCCATGCATGATGGGGGAACTGGTCGGCGAGGCGGCGCAGCCACACGGCGCCGGCTTCCGGGTTGTTGTATTCGACCGAACCGCCGGGCTGCAGCACTTCATACGGGCTCATCGTCGCGTCGCCGACGAAGATCAGCTTGTAGTCGGGCGTGAACTTGTGCAGCACGTCCCACGTCGCGGTGCGTTCCGAGTGGCGGCGGCGGTTGTTCTTCCACAGGTGGTCGTACACGCAGTTGTGGAAGTAGAAGAACTCCAGGTGCTTGAATTCGGCCTTCGCGGCCGAGAACAGCTCCTCGGTGCGCTTGATGTGATCGTCCATCGAGCCGCCGACGTCGAGCAGCATCAGCACCTTCACGTTGTTGTGGCGCTCGGGCACCATCCGCAGGTCGAGCCAGCCGGCGTTCGCGGCGGTGCTGCGGATCGTGCCGGGCAGGTCGAGCTCCTCGGCGGCACCTTCGCGCGCGAAGCGGCGCAGCCGCCGCAGCGCGACCTTGATGTTGCGCGTGCCCATCTCGACGGAATCGTCGTAGTCGCGGTACGCGCGCGCCTCCCACACCTTCACCGCGGTGCGGTTGCCGTTCGACGGGCCGCCGATGCGCACGCCTTCCGGATTGTAGCCGCCGTGCCCGAACGGCGACGTGCCGCCGGTGCCGATCCACTTGTTGCCGCCTTCGTGGCGCTCCTTCTGCTCGTCGAGCAGCGCCTTCAGGCGCTCCATCAGCTTGTCGAGCCCGCCCATCGCCTCGATCTGCGCCTTCTCCTCCGGCGACAGCTCGCGCTCGAGGCGCTTTTCGAGCCAGTCGAGCGGAATGTCGAATGCATCCGACGGCAGCGCGGACACGCCGTGGAAATACGCGCCGAACGCCTGGTCGAACTTGTCGAAGTACTGCTCGTCCTTGACGAGCGTCATGCGCGCGAGGAAGTAGAACGCGTCGATCGACGGCGAGATCAGCCCGGCCTTCAGCGCTTCGAGCAGCGTCAGGTATTCCTTCACCGAGACGGGCAGCTTGGCTGCGCGCAGCGCGTAGAAGAAATTGAGCAGCATGGCCGGGCCTTCGCGGGTGAGGGGGATTACCGGTTGTGCCGGTTCATGTAGACGAGCCGCTCGAGCAGGCTCAGGTCCTGCTCGTTCTTCAGCAGCGCGCCCGCGAGCGGCGGCACGATCTGCTTCGCGTCCGCGCCGCGCAGCGCGTCGGCCGGGATGTTCTCGGCGAGCAGCAGTTTCAGCCAGTCGAGCAGCTCGGACGTCGACGGCTTCTTCTTCAGGCCCGACACGCCGCGCAATTCGAAGAAACTCTCGAGCGCCGCGCGCAGCAGCTCCTCGCGGATGTCCGGGAAATGGACCGCGACGATCTTCTGCATCGTCGACGGGTCGGGGAACTGGATGTAGTGGAAGAAGCAGCGGCGCAGGAACGCGTCGGGCAGCTCCTTCTCGTTGTTCGACGTGATGATGACGAGCGGGCGGTGCTTTGCGCGGACCGTCTCGCGCGTCTCGTACACGTGGAATTCCATCCGGTCGAGCTCGCGCAGCAGGTCGTTCGGGAATTCGATGTCGGCCTTGTCGATCTCGTCGATCAGCAGCACGCTCGGGTGCTCGGCATCGAACGCCTGCCACAGCACGCCCTTGACGATGTAGTTCGAGATGTCCTTCACGCGCTCGTCGCCGAGCTGCGAATCGCGCAGCCGCGACACGGCGTCGTATTCGTACAGGCCCTGCTGCGCCTTGGTGGTCGACTTGATGTGCCACTGCAGCAGCGGCATGTCGAGCGCGGCGGCCACTTCCTCGGCGAGCATGGTCTTGCCGGTGCCGGGCTCGCCCTTGATCAGCAGCGGGCGTTGCAGCGTCAGCGCGGCATTGACAGCGAGCTTCAGATCGTCGGTGGCGACGTAGTGCGAGGACCCTTCGAAACGCATGGCGGCGCTCTTCTCAATCGGGGAAAAAAACCCAGTATAAGTCAGAAGGGCTGTCCGGTTGGGCCGCGCCCGCGTATCGTTGCGGGACTGTGGCGGGGCGCCTTGTGGACGCGTTCCCCGCCGACGCGGTACAATCTGGCCGTTTTTTTTGGCCTGCGTGGCGACCGACAAGCAAAACGGCGCGGGCCGTTGCCGCTTCGGCGCCAGTTTCCCCTCAAGCTAGGTTACAAGAGCTATGAACAAATTCGTCGGCAAACACGTCGTTGTCGCAGCGCTCGTGGCGCTCGCGGGCAGCGCGCAGGCGGCCGGTGTGGTCGGCAACCCGAAGGACGGGGCGAGCAAGGTCGCCATGTGCATCGGTTGCCACGGCATCCAGGACTACCGCGCGGCGTACCCGGAGGTCTACCGGGTGCCTGTCCTCGGCGGCCAGAACCAGCAATATCTCGAGAACGCGCTGAAGGCCTACCGCAAGAAGGATCGTCACTTCCCGTCGATGAATGCGATCGCCGGTTCGCTGACGGACCAGGACATCGCGGATCTGTCGGCGTACTACGCCGCCCAGAAGGCCGACTCGAAGGACAACCCCTACAAGTAAGCGCGCGCCGCCGATCGCTCGGCGGGACAGGAGCATTCATGAACAACGCATTCAAGACGGCGGCGGTTGCACTGGCGGCCGGCCTCGCGATCGGTACCGCGCACGCGGCGGACATCACGAAGGGCAAGGAACTGGTCGAATCGCACAACTGCGCGGCCTGCCACGGCGCGCAGATGAACAAGCCGATCAACGCCGAATACCCGCGCCTCGCCGGCCAGCATGCCGACTACCTCGTGTGGGCGATGCGCCAGTACCAGATGGGGCTGACGAACCCGCTGATCGGCCGCAACAACGCGATCATGCAGGCACAGGTGCAGAGCCTGTCGGTCAGCGACATGAAGGACATCGCGGCCTACATCGAGTCGCTGAAAGAGACCGATCTCGTGTTCAAGAAGTAAGCGCGACGGGCCCCGCGGGCCCGCGCAGCAAGGGTACCCCGCCCCGGCGGGGTATTTTTTTGTCCGTGCGCCGGCGCCTGCAGGCCGCCGCGGCGGCGCTCAGTCGCGCGATGCGCGGCGCAGGATGCGCTGCAGGTACGCGTCGGTATCGGGTGGCGTGCTCGTGCGCTGGGCTTCCCAGATCGTCTCGCCGAGGCATTCCATGATCACGTGCTGCGCGTCGTGGGTCGAGTCGAGCTTCGCCGCGAGCTTGTCGTGCGCGGCGCGGATGCCGGGCGGCTGGTCGATCGACAGCTGCTCGCTGATCGCGAGATGCATCGACAGGTGCAGGAACGGGTTCGTGCGGCCTTCCTCGGGCGTGTACTCGCGCGCGGAGGCGCCATCGGCGTCGGCGAGTTCGTCGTGGTATTCGGGATGCTCGACGATCCAGTCGGCTGCCATCGCTTCCAGCGGCGTCAGGATCTCGCCGGCGCGCTGCTTGCGCCAGGTCTCAGTGAAAAAGCGACGCACTTCGTCGCGGCTTGGATTGAACATGGTGGGGAAACGTCGTGATTCGGACGGCTGGATGCCGCGTCGCGCATTGTACGCCGGGTCGGCGGGCGGCGCTGGCGGTGGGTTGGCGCAATCGCGTGGCCGCAGCGGCGGTGGCCCGCGGGCCTTGCGGATGCGCGGCTCGGGCCGGTGAGGTGCGCCGCCGGTGCGGGGTAACGGGTAAGCGTGGGGTGAGTGCGGGGTAAGCGCGGGCTAGGCTCGTGGCCGCCGCGCCGCTACACTCCAACGTTTCCCGTCACCGCACCGTTCTCATCCGTTCCGTCATGACCGCCACCGCCCGCCCATCGTCCGCAGCCCTGCAGGGCACGCTCTACGTCGCGTTGTCCGCCGCCGCGTTCGGCGCGATGGCGATCTTCGGCCGCTACGCGTATGCGGCCGGTGTCGACGTGCTCGGGCTGCTGATCGTGCGTTTCGCGATCGGCGGTGCGGTGCTCGCCGCGATCGCACGGCATCGCCGCGTCACGTGGCCGCGCGGGCGCGCGCTCGCGCCGCTCGTGGCGATGGGCGCGCTCGGCTACGTCGGGCAGTCGTTCTGCTACTTCAGCGCGCTGCAACACGCGCAGGCGAGCCTTGTCGCGCTGCTGCTGTACCTGTATCCGGCCTTCGTCACGCTGCTGGCCGCGTGGTGGCTCGGCGAGCACCTCACGCGCGCGAAGGCCGTCGCACTGGTGCTGTGCGTCGCGGGTTCGGCGCTGATGGTCGGCGGCGGGCATGGCGAGCCGCTCGGGATCGCGCTCGCGCTGGCTGCCGCGGTGATCTATTCGCTGTACATCGTCGGCGGCACGAAGGCGACGCGCGGCGTCGATCCGCTCGCCACCACCGCGATCATCTGCCTGTCGGCGACCGCGATGCTCGTGGCGATCGCCGTCGTGCGGACCGCGGCGTTCGGCGCGCCGCCGCGCTGGCCCGCGACGGCCGGCGGCTGGGCGTCGATGCTTGCGATCGCGCTCGTGTCGACGGTCGCGGCGATGATCGCGTTCTTTGCCGGGCTCGAACGGCTTGGGGCCGCGCGCACGTCGATGCTGTCGACGCTCGAACCGGTCGTGACGGTCGCGCTGGCGGCGCTGCTGTTCGGCGAGGCGCTGTCGCCGCTGCAGTGGGCGGGCGGCGTCGCGATCCTGGCCGCCGTGCTGGCGCTGGTGCGCCCGGGCGGCGCGGCGGCCGACGACGCGACCGCGACCTCCAACGCCTAGTCGGGAGGG